>CALMAB010000670.1:1856-6362 GCA_937858325.1 uncultured Acetobacteraceae bacterium | reverse complement strand
GCCCGGATGCCGCGGCGTTGAGCGTGCCGTCGCCGCCGCCGACCACCACGCGGTCCACCTGCCCCGCCAGCTCGCGGATCAGGCCGGACAGCTTGCCCGGCCCGGCGCAGTCGCGGCGCAGGACCGGCACGCCGGCACGCTCCAGCGCGCCCGCCACCACCTCGGCCGCGTTTAATCCTCGGCGGCTGTGCGGGTTGACGATGAGCAGGGCCGGCAGTGCCATGATGAGGCGTTGGCGCACGATTCGCACCGGAACTCAACACCGGTGCGCCGATCAGGCCGTGCGTTGCCCCAGCAAACGTTTCAAGGCTTCATCGACTCGAAAGCCGAGGCGCTGCCGTTCTTGCCCGGCGCACTGCGGCGGAGGCGGCAAGCGTCTCGCAAGCCTGGACCGCTAGTGGCGAAGGCCCGGATCGCGGAACGCTTCCGCCAAGGCGAGCTGCGCCTGGTCCGGCAAGCGGCGGGCGCTGTCCACCATTCCGTTGCGCCACCCGTGCCAGTAGGACCGTGACCGGCTGCTGTCCGGCGCGGCTCCCCCGTGGAAGCCGTCCAGGTAGCCTTCCAGGACCTCGCCGTCGTCGAGGGTGCGGAAATCATCGACGGTTTGAACAGGGCTGAACTCGGCCATGGCGGTTCCGGGTGTCCTCTTCCAGTAAATGCCGTGACAAGAACCATGCACGGTGGACCCGGTTCGGCCGGCCCGCAACGCCGATTGATCCCCGGTCCAGCTCCCACCGTCAACGCAGCAACGTATTGATCAAGAAACGAGTTGGATCAGCATCGAGAAATGGTTGTGAATGGAACGGTCCCGCGCGTCCAGCGGGACGCTTCGCACTCACCACACAACCAAAGGTACACCTTATGTCCAAACAAGAAACGACGAGCCTCGGCCACGCGTCGGACCTGCTGGCGGCCTCGCCCCAATACACGGCGCGGCTTGCCCTGGACGAGGCGACGCGGCGCGAGGTTTACTCGCTTCGTTACGCTTGCTACCTCGACGGCGGCTTCATTGGGCCTAGCAAAGACAAGCTGTTTTCCGACAAGTTCGACGAACAGCCGAACACGGAAACCGTCGCCGTGTACCAGGACGACGAGCTGATCGCGTCGGTGCGCGTCTGCTTCCTGTCGCAAGTCCATCCGACTCCGGCGCCGGCGCGGGACACCTTTCCTGACCAATTGGACCAACTCCTGTCGCAATGCCGCAGGAGCACGCAGGGCATGGAGGCGGTCGAGATCACGCGCCTGGTCAGGAGTCCGCGCTTCGCCAACGACCAGGGCCTGGTGTTCGTGCTTTACCGACTCGCGGGCCTGCTGGGTATTCAGCGCGACGTCAGAATGATTTTGTCCTGTGTTCGTAAGAATCATGTCGCATTCTACCGCAGGCTGCGCTACTGCGAAGTGGCCGGGCCACGCAGCTACCCTGGGTTGATATGCCCCATGTACCTGCTTGCCTGCACTCGTGAGGATTACGATGCCGTGCGTGGCCGATTTCCCTTGATGGACCCTGACGCGTTCCCAGGAGACGACGTGTCCGCGTTCCTGGCCGGGCAGTCGATGACGACGCGAATACGGCCGGCATGAGCAGCCTGCACGGCTCGGAGAAGGCGCCTGGGCGGGACCTGCTCGTCCTTGCCCGGGCGTGCGTCCGCTGCGGCGCCATGCCGCCGCGGGCGGGCCTGCCCGGGCGTCGCCCGCGAACGCAGGGCCGGCTGTGACGGATGGACTTGGCTGGGCCGTGCTGTTGGCTGGCACCGCCTGCTTCGGTTCCTTCACGTGGGCGGCCAGGTTCCATTTCCAGAAATCCGGCGCGGTGCCCTCGGGCATGCAAGCGGTGTCGGCCGCCAGCCTGCTCGCGTTCGCCTGGTTCCTTTACGGGCTGTGCGCCGAACCGGGAGGCTGGCGGCTGGCGCCGCTCGTGCTGTGCGTGGCTTCCTTGCTGCTGTTCTGGTGGTGCGTCGCCCACACGCGCCGCAAGCGCTTCACGCTGGCCTTCTCGCCCGATGCCCCGGCGTTCCTCGACACAAGCGGGCCGTACCGCCTGGCGCGTCACCCGTTCTACCTTTCTTACCTGATGTTCTGGGTGGCGACGGCGATGGCCGATCCCGGCCTGCTGTCCTGGGCCGTGCCGGCGGTCATGGTCGCCTTTTACGTCGTTGCAGCCTTAAAGGAGGAAGGAAAGTTCGCGCACAGCGTCTTGGAAGAGGAATACCGGCGCTACCGCGCGCGGACCGGCATGTTCCTTCCAAGGCTGCGCGTCCGCCTTGGGGCATTGACGACCCTTTTGCGCCGCGCTGCGCATTGGACGCCGCCGGTCGCCAGCCCCGTGCACGCGGCGGAGGTGCAGGACGAGCAGTACCTGCTTCTTGCGCGCACCTCCTACCTTTTTGCCGCGTCCGGCAGCGGCAGCATCGCCATCCTGGCGCTCGACTTCCGCGAGGAGCTTGGTGCGGCCGGCATCTCGCTGTGCCTGCTGATTCCAGTGCTGTACGGCGCGCTTGTTGTCCACGCGCAGCGTTGGAAGCGCACCGGCGACGGACCCGGCTTCCATCGCCGGTCCCTCCTATGCCTGGCCGCGCTCGGCTCGTTCTGGGGGGTGCTTCTGGTCCTGCTGTCCGGGGGGCACGATGTCAGCCAGCAAAGGATGGTCGCGGCGCTGCTGATCGGCCTGGTGTCAACCCCGGTCATGGCCGCCCCGTTCTCGGCTGCGCTGACGTTCTGGATACCCAGCGCGCTGTCGGCGGTGGTCGCGCTGTGCGGGCGCCAGGACCCGTTCGACATCTACCTGCTGGCCGGCACGTTGGGATACCTCGGCCTGACGTTCGTGGGCATGGTGTTGCTGAACCGGTCCCTGCTGGAACGCTCGACGAGCCGCATCCGGCTCGTGCAGCAGAACCAGACCATCAGCCTGTTCCTGCGCGACTACGAGGAGAACGCGTCGGATTGGCTGTGGGAAACCGACGCCTCGCTCAGGCTTTGCCACGTTTCGCCGCGGTTCGCGCAGGCGGGCCTGCGCCCAGCCGCCGGGCTGAACGGCACCACCCTGTCCGACATGCTGTGCGCGGAAACGCCGTCCGACGGGCCGCAAACGCTCCGGCGCTTGTTGGACGGGCGTGCCGCGTTCCGCGACCTCCTGGTGCCCGTGGCCGCCGAAGGGGGACCGCGCTGGTGGAGCCTGACGGGGCGTCCGCACTTCGATGAGCACGCGCATTTCCAGGGCTACCGCGGCATCGGGTCAGACCGGACCGAGATCGTGCGCGCCGAGCAGCGCGTCCATCACATGGCAACCCATGACAGCCTCACCGGGTTGGCCAACCGGCAATCCCTCCTGGACGCGCTGCAGGCCGCCTGCGAGCGCAGCGGGGACGAGGGGTGCAGCCTGCTGCTGCTTGACCTTGACCGGTTCAAGGCGGTCAACGACGGCTTCGGCCATGCGGCCGGGGACGCGCTGCTGGTCGCCGTGGCCGCGCGGCTGCGCGGGTTGGTGGGCGACAAGGGTCTGGTCGCGCGGCTGGGCGGCGACGAGTTCGCGATCCTGGTGTCCTCCGGCGGCGAGCGGACGGCCGCCGCCCTGGCGCCAAGGATCGTCAGGCGGCTGAGCCAAACCTTTCTGCTGCCGGACGCCCGCGTGACGGTCGGCGTCAGTGTCGGGATAACGCTTGTCGGGCGGGACGGCGGCGACACGGCCAGCCTCATGCGCAACGCAGACTTCGCGCTGTATGCGGCGAAGTCGCACGGGCGGGGCCAGTGGAGGCTGTTCGAGCCGCACATGCGGGATGGCGACGCCGCGCGGTTCACGATGCAAGCCGAACTGCGCGATGCCATCGAGACCGGCGCCCTGTTCCTGGAGTTCCAGCCCATCGTGCGCTTGTCGGCCCGCGACGTGGCCTGCGTCGAGGCCCTGCTGCGTTGGCGGCATCCGACCCGCGGCGTGGTCGCGCCGATGGACTTCATCCCCTTGGCCGAGGACAACGGCCTGATCACCCGCATCGGCCTGGTCGCGCTGCGCGAAGCGTGCCGGGTGGCGGCAAGCTGGCCACCCTCCGTGCGCTTGGCGGTCAACCTGTCGCCGCACCAGCTGCGCAACCTCGGGCTGCTGGAGATGGTGGATACCGTGCTCGCGGAATGCGGATTGGCGGCGTCCCGGCTGGAGCTGGAGATCACCGAAACCGCGGTGCTGGACGCGACGCCGCAGGTCCTGGCCATGATCAAGGCCCTGGGCGCGCGTGGCATCCGCCTCGTGCTCGACGATTTCGGCACCGGTCATTCCTCGCTGAACCACCTGCAGGAGTTCCGGCTGGACGGGCTGAAGCTCAGCGCCGAGTCCATCCAAGGCCTTGAGCATGATCCCAAGACGGCGGTGGTCGTCGCCGCGGTGGCGCACCTAGCGGCCGGCCTCTCGATCACGGTCACGGCGGAGGGCGTGGAAACGGAAAGCCAGTTGGCGCGCGTACAGGCCCATGGCATCGACCACGTCCAGGGTTTCCTGTTCAGCCGCCCTTTGAACGC
>CALMAB010000670.1:0-1756 GCA_937858325.1 uncultured Acetobacteraceae bacterium | reverse complement strand
TTCATGTCCAGCACCGCTGCGTCCACCTCGCGCCCATCCAGCAACGCGAGCGCATGGGGCACGTCGGGCACGGGGCCGACCACCTCCGCCCCGGCTCCGGCCAGGATGTCGCAAACCCGCCAGGCCAGCATCGCGACATCCTCGACGACCAGCACGCGCAAGCCCAGCAAGCCCGGCGTCACGAACCCAGACTCCATCACGCGCCCCCCAGCTTGCTGGACAAGGGGATGCGGAAGCGGCACTCCACGCCCTCGGCCTCGAACGCCAGGCGCACGTCCCCGCCCAGCTGGTAGGTGACGCCCGCCTCGATCAAGCGTGAGCCGAAGCCGCGCCGGGGCGGCAACGCGACCGCCGGGCCGCCCCGCTCGCGCCAAAACAGGTCAAGGGTGGCGCCGCTCGGGGCGTCAACGGGACGGTCAAGGCGCCAAACGACCTCCACATGGCCGTCCGGGACGGACAGCGCACCGTATTTGGCGGCGTTGGTCGCAAGCTCGTGCAGGGCCATGCTCAGCACCAGCGCGGCGTTGGGCATCAAGCGCAGCCCAGGCCCCTGCGCTTGGGCACGCCCGGCGCTGTCCTCGAAGGGAGCAAGCGTCGCGTGTACCACGTCGGCAAGCCCCGCCCCCCGCCACCCTTCGCGCGTGAGCAGGTCGTGCAGGGCCGCCAACGCGTCCAGCCGCGTTTCGAGCGCCTCGCGGAGCACCCCGGCGCTTTCCGCGCCGCGGGCCGTCTGGGTCACAAAGGACTGCACGATGGCCAGCGTGTTCTTGACCCGGTGGTTCAGCTCCGCCAGCAGCAGGCGGCGCTGTTCCTCCTCGTGCTTCTGGGCCGTGCGGTCGCGCAGGATCTTGAGAAAGCCGTGCGTTTCCCCGTTGCCGTCCCGCATCGGCGTCACGACCTCGGTGCCCCAGATGCGCGAGCCGTCGGCGCGCAGGTGCCAGCGGTCGTGCTCGGAGCGCCCTTGGGCCAGGGCCTCGGCCATCTCGGCTTCCGGCACGCCGGCCAGGTGGTCCTCGGGCGTGTAAAGGATGGCGTTGGGCCGGCCGAGGGCATGGGCCTCGTCCCAGCCCAGCACCTCGTGGGCGCCGCGGTTCCAGGTCGTGATGCGGCCCTCGGTGTTGGTCGTGAAGATCGCGTAGTCGCGCGCGCTCTCGACGATGAGGCGGTAGCGTTCCTCGCTTTCGCGCAGGGCCTCTTCCGCCCGCCGCTGCTCCGTGCGGTCGCGCACGATCTTGAGAAAGCCCAACGTTTCGCTGTCGCGCAGCGGAAGCAGCTCGCCCAGCGCGAAGAAGCGCGAGCCGTCACGCCGGATGAGCCAGCGCTCGTCGGTCGCCACGCCCTCGGCCAGCGCCTTGCGCATTTCCGTTTCGGGCACGCCGGCGGCGCAGTCCTCGGGCGTGAAGATCAGCCGGAGGGGACGGCCCAGCACGTCGGCCTCCTCCCAGCCCAGCAGCCGGGTGGCGCCGCTGTTCCAGCCGGTGATGCGGTCCTCGATGTCCGCAGTGATGATGGCGTGATCCACGGCGCTGTCGACGATGGCCCGAAGGCGCTCCTCGCTCCGAAGCAGGGCCGCCCGGCTTGATCCCGGCGCAACCTCGGTGGTCTGCAAGCTCAGGCTGCGCGCCGTCGCGGTGATTGGGCCGGCACGGGAAAGCTTCTCCTGCGCGTGCTGCGCCGCGCCGTGGACCTGCCGCGCCGCGGCGTCAGCCGGGACGGCTTGCGCCGCGGCGAGCGCCTGCCGCAGGCGCTCGACCTC
>CALMAB010000669.1 GCA_937858325.1 uncultured Acetobacteraceae bacterium | reverse complement strand
CCGTGGCTGATGCTGACGGAGGACCACCCGTTCCCGCAGATCGTCAAGCACCGCGGGTCCCGCACGCGCAAGGGCAGCTACTACGGGCCGTTCGCGTCCGTGTGGTCGGTGAACCAGACGGTCAACGCCATGCAGCGCGTGTTCCTGCTGCGGTCCTGCCAGGACAGCGTGTTCGCCAACCGCAGCCGGCCCTGCTTGCTGCACCAGATCCGCCGCTGCTCCGCTCCCTGCGTCGGCCGGGTGGGCGCGGAGGAGTATGGCCACCTGGTCAACCAGGCCCGCGCCTTCCTGGGCGGCAAGGCCAACACGGTGCAGCAGGAACTGGCGCGCGAGATGGAAGCGGCGGCGGAGCACCTGGAGTACGAGCGCGCGGCGGCGATCCGAGACCGCATCCGCGGCCTGACCAACGTGCAGAGCACGGCCGTCATCAACCCGGCCAGCCTGACCGACGCCGACGTGATCGCGGGCCACCAGATCGGCGGGCAAAGCTGCGTCCAGGTGTTCTTCATCCGCGGCGGGCGCAACAACGGCAACCGGGCGTTCTTCCCGAGCCACGCCCGCGACATGGAGCTGGACGCCGTGCTGGCCGCCTTCGTCGCGCAGTTCTACGACGACAAGCCCGCGCCCGGCGCCGTGCTGCTGAACCACGCGCTGCCGGAAGGGGAGCTGGTCGCGGAGGCGCTGTCGATGAAGGCTGGCCGCCGCGTCGCGCTGACGGTGCCGGCCCGCGGCGAGAAGCGGGCGGTCGTGCTCCATGCCGAGACCAACGCGCGGGAAGCACTGGAGCGCAAGCTGGCGGAGAGCGCGGGCCAGGCCAAGCTGCTGGAAGGCGTCGCCGAGCTGTTCGGCCTGCCCGCGGTGCCCGCCCGGATCGAGTGCTACGACAACAGCCACATCATGGGCGCCAACGCTTACGGCGTGATGGTGGTGGCCGGGCCGGACGGGTTCCAGAAGAACGCCTACCGCAAGTACGGCATACGCGGCCCCATCGCGCCCGGCGACGACTTCGCGATGATGCGCGAAGTGCTGGAACGCCGGTTCGGCCGCGCGCTCAAGGAGCAGGCCGCCAGCGAGAACGGCGAGGGCGAGGCACCGGCCCTGCCGGACCTGGTGCTGATCGACGGCGGCGCCGGGCAGCTTTCGGCGGTGCGCGGCATCATGCAGGACCTCGGGATGCACACGGTGCCGCTTGTGGCGATTGCCAAGGGTCCCGACCGCGACGCCGGGCGCGAATGGTTCCACATGGAGGGCCGCCCGCCGTTCCAACTGCCGCCGCGGGACCCGGTGCTGTACTACCTGCAGCGCGTCCGCGACGAAACGCACCGCTTCGCCATCACCACCCACCGCGCCGGGCGCAGCAAGGCGCTCGTCACCAGCGAGCTGGACGAGGTGCCGGGCGTGGGCAGCGCCCGCAAGCGCGCGTTGCTGAACCGGTTCGGCTCGGCCCGCGGCGTCAAGGCGGCGGGCCTTGCGGATTTGGAAGCGACGCCCGGCATCAACACGGAAACCGCGCGGCGCATCTACGCGCACTTCCACCCGGGCGCGGCGCGGAACGCCGGATGACGAGCGCATAAGCAGCAACAGGACGGGGAGATGGCAGGGTGAACCAGCTCGACATGAGAAACCGCACGGCCGTGGTCACAGGCGGCGCGCGGGGCATCGGCCGCGCCATCACGGAGCGCATGTTGGCGTCGGGCGCCGCGGTCGCCATCTGGGACCTGGACGCGGCGGCGATGACGCAGACCGCGGGCGAGCTGGCGGCACAGGGCGTGGTCAGCACGCACCCGGTCGAGCTGACGGACCAGGCCGCGGTGCGCGCCGCGGCGGAGGCCACGCTGGCGCGGCACGGCGCCGTCGATATCCTGGTCAACAACGCCGGCATCACCGGCGGCAACGCGGCCACCTGGGAGCTGGCGGCGGAGGAATGGCGCCGGGTGGTGGAGGTGAACCTGGTGGGGCCATACCTCGCGTGCTCGGCCCTGATCCCCGGCATGGTGGCGCGCGGCTACGGGCGGGTGGTCAACATCGCCTCCGTCGCCGGCAAGGAGGGCAACCCCAACGCGTCGCACTACAGCGCCAGCAAGGCCGGCATGATCGCGCTCACCAAGTCGCTGGGCAAGGAGCTGGCCGGCAAGGGCGTGCTGGTCAACTGCGTGACCCCCGCCGCCGCCAAGACCGACATCTTTAAGCAGATGTCGCCGGCGCAGATCGAGTACATGCTGTCGAAGATCCCGATGGGCCGTTTCGTGGACGTGCAGGAGATCGCCGCCCTGTCCTGCTGGCTGGCGACGGAGGACTGCTCGTTCAGCACCGGCGCCACCTTCGACATCAGCGGCGGGCGCGCGACCTACTGATCCGGCGACGGAGGTCGGCCGTGTCTCGGTCTGGATCTCCGAAACGGGTCGATATGGCCGCAAGGCGGAGCAAATCCTGAAGGAACCGACATGAATGATGCGATCGTCGTCATCGGGGCCGGATCGATTGGCCAGGCGATTGCCCGGCGCATCGGCGCAGGCAAGCACATCCTGCTGGCAGACATACGCCAGGAGAACGCTGATGCGGCGGCAAGGATTCTGAGCGATGCCGGCTTCGACGTGACCACCGCCACGGTGGACGTGTCATCGCGTGCCTCGGTGCACGGCCTTGTTGACGCGGCGACAGCCATTGGCGCGGTTTCCGGGGTCATCCATGCCGCGGGCGTTTCCCCGTCCCAGGCCTCGCCGGAGACGATTCTCAAGGTTGACCTGTATGGCACCGCGCTCGTGTTGGACGAATTCGGCAACGTCATCGCACGCGGGGGCGCCGGGGTCGTGATCGCATCCCAGTCCGGGCACCGCCTGCCGCCGCTCTCCACCGAGCAGAACGCGGCCCTCGCGACGACGCCGGTCGAGGAACTGCTCGGTCTCCCGATGCTGCGTCCCGACCAGGTGAAAGACTCGCTTCACGCTTACCAACTCTCGAAGCGCGGCAACTCGTTGCGGGTCATGGCAGAGGCCGTCCGTTGGGGAGAAGCGTGGCGCGCGGGTCAACACGATCAGCCCCGGCATCATCATCACCCCGCTTGCCAACGACGAGCTGAAGGGACCACGCGGCGCGGGCTACCTGCGCATGATGGAAGCGTCCGCGGCTGGACGGGCCGGCACGCCGGACGAGGTGGGAACCGTTGGCGCGCTCCTGATGGGCGCCGACGGCGCGTTCATCACGGGCAGCGACTTCCTGATGGATGGCGGAGTCACGGCAGCCTATTGGTTCGGCGAACTCGCCCCGAAATGACCGGATGGTTGCGCAGCACGGCAGAGAGGTCACCATCCCCATGTCTGCCGTGGGTCGAAAGCCCCACCCAAACTGAGCCACCACCTGCGGGTCTATTGGTTGGCTGACCCGCGTGGGACGGGCTAAGGTGCGCAGGTATGCTGACCGACCTTCCGAACCTGCTCACCCTGTCCCGCATCGCCGCGATCCCGTTGCTGGTGGCGCTGGTCGCGGTGCGGACGCCGGCGTCGGACTTCCTGGCCTGCATCGTGTTCTCCGCCGCCGCCATCACCGATTACTTCGATGGCCGGATCGCCCGCGGACGGCGGCAGTTGTCGGACATCGGCCGCATGTTGGACCCCATCGCCGACAAGCTGCTGGTCGGCGCCGCGCTGATGCTGCTGGCCGGGCAGGAGCGGCTGTCGGCCTGGGGCCTGTATCCTGCCATCGTCATCCTGCTGCGCGAGATCCTGGTCAGCGGGCTGCGCGAGTACCTGGCGGGGCTGCGGGTCGGCCTGCCCGTCACCGGCCTGGCCAAGTGGAAGACCGGCTTCCAGATGGGCGCGCTCGGCACCCTGCTGGCCGGGGACTCGTCGGCCCGGCTGCTGCACCTGCAGTTCCTGCCGGTCGCCGCCATCGGGGAAGCGATGCTGTGGATTGCGGCCGGGCTGACGATCTGGACCGGCTGGGACTACCTCGTGGCGAGCCTGCGGCACGCGACGCACCCGCGGGCGGACGCGCAAGGCGCGCAGGGTCCCTGAATAGGCACAGGTCCCGAGCAAACCGCCTGAGTGGCCGAAAAACCGGGTTCAACCAGCCTTGAGCATCCTCTATTGCACATGCACTATCCCGACAGCCTAGCGGCTGCCACAGGAGCCTTCACCTACATGCGGCGCATCGTCACGCTCGGCCTTCTTGCCCTTCTGCCCGGCTGCACGGGATTCGGTACGTTCCTTGACCACACCTTCACCCTGCCGGGCGAGAACCCGAACCGCCCGATGGCGGACAGCGAGAACGTGCG
>CALMAB010000668.1:2870-3382 GCA_937858325.1 uncultured Acetobacteraceae bacterium | reverse complement strand
GAGCTACACGCCTGGATCGCTACGGCAACGAACTTATGCCACAGCATCGCCCGCAACCGATACGAAATCGTGCGCGGACGGGGCGCTTGACGATTCCTAACCGGGGGTCGCGCGCTCGGGCGACACCTGCACGGGCAGCGCGGCCAGCGTCGCCGCCAGGCCATCCGCCAGCGATGTCCGCGCCTTGATGCCGAGGGTCAGCGCCGCGAGCCGCGGCGACCCGACGGATTGCGCGATGTCGCCGGGGCGCGGCGGCCCGCGGCGGATGACCGGCGCGCGCCGGGGCGCGACGCCGATGGCCGCCGCCAGCCCGGCGACCGAGGTTTCCTGCCCCGTGCACACGTTCAGCAGGTAGGCGCCGGGCTGATCGGCGAGGTGCTGCATCCCGGCGATCAGGTGCTTCACGACATCGCCCACGAACACGAAATCCCGGGTCTGCGAGCCGTCCCCGTGCACCGTCACGGGCTGGCCGGCCGCAATCGCCTTGGCGAAGATCGAGATCACACCGCTAT
>CALMAB010000668.1:0-2860 GCA_937858325.1 uncultured Acetobacteraceae bacterium | reverse complement strand
CGTTGAAGAAACGGAACCCGACCGATGGCACGCCATGGACCAACATGCCCACCCCGGCGTGCTGCTCGCTGCCCAGCTTGTCGGCGCCGTAGGCCGTGCGCGGCGCCGGCACGGCGTCCTCCCGCGCCAGCCCCGTCACGTTGCCGTACACCGCCGCCGAGGACGCATACACCACCGGCAGGCCGCCCAGCACGCGGGCCGCGTCGTAAACCGTGATCGTGCCGCCCAGGTTGACCCGGTGCGTGCCGAGCCAATCCTCGTTCGCCCGCACCACGGACGCCACCGCCGCCAGGTGGAAGCAGCCGGCGGCGCCCCGCAGCGCCAGGCGGACCGCGGCGGGGTCGCACACGTCGCCGCGGATCACCTCGCAGCGCGGGTCCAGGTTCTCGATCCGGCCGGTCGAGAAGTCGTCCAGCACGCGCACGTGACACCCTAGGGCCAGCAATGCGTCCGCCAAATGCGATCCGATGAAGCCGGCGCCGCCGGTGATCGTGTAGGTCGTCAATCCCGCCTCCGTTGCGCGGTGCGTCGAAATCCAGGCGCCGACCCGCGGCCGCCGGCTGGCCGGTTGCTCATTCCACCGTGACGCTTTTCGCCAGGTTGCGCGGCTGGTCCACGTCCGTGCCGCGCAGCACAGCGGTGTGGTAGGCCAGCATCTGCGCCGCAATCGCGTGCAGCACCGGGGCGACGAACGGGTCCACCGTGGGCAGTTCGATCACCTCCGCCGAGATCGACTGCAGCTTGGCGCAGCCGGCGGCGTCGCTCAGCACCACCACCTGGCCGCCGCGCGCCCCGGCTTCCTGCACGTTCGACGCGGTTTTCTCGAACAGCGGGCCGGACGGCACGATGGCCAGGATCGGCACCTGCCGGTCGATCAGCGCGATGGGGCCGTGCTTCATTTCCCCGGCGGCATAGCCTTCCGCATGGATGTAGCAGATTTCCTTGAGCTTCAGCGCCGCTTCCAGCGCGATGGCGTGGCAGGCGCCGCGGCCCAGGCACAGCACGTCCCGCGCTTCCGCCATCCGCTCCGCCAGGCGCTGGATCGGGGCGGCGTTCGCCAAGACCTCGCCCGCCTTGGACGGCAGTTCCAGCAGCGCCGCGACCAGGGCGGCTTCCCGCTCCGCGCTGATCGTGCCGCGCGCCCGGGCGGCGCCGACCGCCAGGCACGCCAGCACCGTCAACTGCGCGGTGAACGCCTTGGTGCTGGCCACGCCGATCTCCGGGCCGGCCACGGTTTCCAGCACCACGTCGCTTTCCCGCGCCATGGTGCTTTCCGGCACGTTCACCACCGACACCACGTGCTGCCCGGCGCCCCGCAGGAAACGCAGCGCCGCCAGCGTGTCCGCGGTTTCCCCGCTCTGGCTCACCAAGAGGCCCAAGCCGCCCTTCGACATGGGCGGCTTGCGGTAGCGCAGCTCGCTCGCGTAGTCGATGTCGGTCGGCAGCCGCGCCAGCTCCTCCATCCAATGGCGGCCGGCCAGCCCGGCGAAATACGTGCTCCCGCACGCGGCGATGGTCATCCGCGGCACCTTTGCCCAATCGAACGGCAGGGTGGGCAGCAGCACGCTTCGGGTCGCCGGGTCCAGCATCCGCGCCAGCGTTTGGCCGATGGCGGCCGGGTGCTCGTGCAGCTCCTTTTCCATGAAGTGACGGTAGCCGTCCTTGCCGACCACGGCGCCGGTCTGCACGGTCAAGCGGACTTCGCGGTTCACCGCCTGCCCGGACGGCCCGAAGAACGCGGCGCCTTCCCGCGTCACCACGGTCCAGTCGCCGTCCTGCATGTAGGCGATGCGCCGGGTCATCGGCGCCAGCGCCAGGCTGTCGCTGCCGAGGTACATCGCCGTCTCGCCGAAGCCCACCGCCAGCGGGGCGCCGTGCTGCGCGCCGACCATCAGCTCCGGATGGCCGGCGAACACCATGGCGAGCGCGTAGGCCCCTTCCAGCCGGCCGAACGCCCGCCGCGCCGCTTCCACGGGTTCCAGGCCGTTCTGCAGGTGCAGATCGACAAGCTGCGCCACGGTTTCCGTGTCGGTTTCGGTTTCGAACACCTGACCCTGGGCTTCCAGCTCAGCGCGAAGCTCCGCGTGGTTCTCGATGATGCCGTTGTGTACCACGCTGACGCGCGGGGTGCCGTGCGGGTGGGCGTTGCGCTGGGTCGGCGCGCCGTGGGTGGCCCAGCGCGTATGGCCGATGCCGACCACGCCAGGCAGCGGGTCCCGCTCCAGCTCCGCAGCGAGGTTGCCGAGCTTGCCGGGCGCGCGGCGCCGCGCGATCCCGTTGCCCAGCAGCGTGGCGATGCCCGCGCTGTCGTAGCCGCGGTACTCCAGCCGCCGCAGCGCCTCCAGCAGCAGGGGAGCCGCCGGTTCAATGCCGATCACGCCAACGATGCCGCACATAGCTCCCACTCCGATCAGTGCGGCCGGGTCCGCCCGGGACTCAGGGCTTCACGCGGCCAATGTGCCAAAAAACACGACATCCCGGGCAACAAAAAGGCAAACCAGCCTTGCAACCCAGGATGAAACTATGCCGCACCCTACCATATTCCAAACTCATTTTGCCAGAATAATATAATAATTTTGACAACGACGCGGTTCAGGAAAGCCGGCCGAGCGTTTCGCGGAGAGCCGTGCCCGCCGACTGCCGCGCCAAGGCCAGCATTCCCCGGGGGTCGCGGGGGTTGGCCAGCAGCACCCCGACGCGCCGCCTCCGCTGGCCGGACCACGCGGCCTTGTAGGGGTCGTCGCCCCGGCCGAAGTCGATCTCCGCGACGCCTTCGTCCAGCAGGCCCTGGATCATGTGGCCGGTCAGCACCGTGCCCGGCGACAGCGGGCGCCAAGCGTCGTCATGGGCCAGCTTCAGC
>CALMAB010000667.1:10738-17009 GCA_937858325.1 uncultured Acetobacteraceae bacterium | reverse complement strand
CAGCATCATCGCTGCCGCCAGGCGAGGGCACCAAGCGTTAGACTCAATCCACTAGCTCCGCGAACGCGGCGGCTTCATCGTGGAAGTAAGGGGCAGACAGAAAGGCCATCGGTTCACTCCTTGACCGAAATCCTACGGCTAAGGAGCGTGTTTTCAACTGCATAATTACTTCTCCGAAAGGAGCGCCGCCTTGCTGCCGCCAACATGGCCATCTGACGGCTTTTCCTGTCGGGTATCGGGGGTCGGGCGCGTGCCGGGGACCACCCGCCGCGCCGTGCTCGGACGCGCGCTGCCCGCGCGCCCGGATGATCAAATCGCATCAAAGATCGGCTCGGAGCGCGTGATTGCCGGGCGTATCTTGGCGCCGGGTGGATGTGGGGAGGTTGTGTGGTGGATGACGCGCTTTATGGCCGGCGCGACAAGCGCGGCGATTGGAGGCCCAGCCGGCGTCTGGCCTACCCGCCCGTTTTTGTTTGGCCGGCGCAGCCGCTCGCTTTCCTCAAGTGGCTGTTCGGCTTTCCCGGCTACATCCTGCCCTGGAATCTGTTCTACGCAGCCGTTGGCGTCGTCTTCTGGCTGTTCCTGACGCCGCCGATGGACGCCATGAGGTCGTTCTCCGCCGGCTGGATCGCCTTTCTGCTGGCCCGCAATGCCCTCGTCGTGTTGCTTGTCTTCGGCGCCCTGCACCTCCGGCTTTACGTGCAGCGCAGGCAGGGAACGAGCTTCAAGTTCAACGGGCGGTGGCCGGCGACCGGCAACTCTGCTTTCCTGTTCGGCAGCCAGACCATCGACAACCTGATCTGGACCTTTGCCAGCGGCGTGCCGGTCTGGACGGCGTTCGAGGCCGTAACGCTTTGGGCCTTCGCGAACAACTATATCCCCTATGTCAGCTTTGCCGAGCACCCGATCTACTGTGCGGCGCTGTTCTTCATGATCCCAGTCCTGCGCGACGTCCACTTCTACCTGATGCACCGGCTGATCCATTCGCACGCGCTCTACCATTCCGTGCACAAGCTGCACCATAACAACGTCAACCCCGGCCCTTGGTCGGGCCTCGCGATGCACCCGGTCGAGCACCTGCTCTACTTCTCGGTCGTGCTGATCCATTGGATCGTGCCGTCGCACCCGGTCCATGCGGTGTTCACCCTAGCGCACGCGGGCCTCGCCCCGGCGCCGGGCCATGCGGGGTTCGACAAGATCGTGCTGTCGGACGGAACCGCGGTCGATGTGCACTGCTACGAGCACTACCTTCACCACAAGTTTTTTGAGTGCAACTACTCGGACGGCGTGGTTCCCATCGACAAGTGGTTCGGCACGTTCCACGACGGGACCAAGGAGGCCGAAGCGCGCATGAACCAGCGCTTCATGGAACGGGCCGCGAAGCAGGCGGCCAAGCGCGAAGCCAAGGCGGCTTGATCGGGACCGGATTGGGAGGGATTGAATGGCCGAGTGGGTGCAGGCGTGCGGCGAGAGCGACGTTGATCCGGAGGACGTGATCCGCTTCGATCACGATGGACGGACCTTCGCGGTGTATCGCAGCCCGGAGGGCGAGTTCTTCGCGACCGATGGCCTGTGCACGCACGAGAAAGTCCACCTGGCCGATGGCCTCGTCATGGACGAAACGATTGAATGCCCCAAGCACAACGGCCGCTTCGACTACAAGTCGGGCCAGGCCATGGGGGCGCCGGTCTGCGTCAACCTGAAGACCTATCCGGTCAAGCGCGAGGGTGGCCAGGTCCTGATCGAGATCTGACCCCCATGGCCCACGCGCGCGGAATGGTCGTGGTCGGCGCAGGCGAGGCCGGCACGCGCGCGGCGCTGTGCTTGCGCGAGCGGGGCTACGCGGGCCGGGTCACGCTGGTCGGCGACGAGGTGCATCCGCCCTATGAGCGCCCGCCGCTGTCCAAGGGCGCCGGGGCGGCCGACGCGCTTCCCGAGCTGAAGGCCATTTCCACCCGGGAGCAGCTCGCGGCGGCAAACATCGAGTTCCTCCATTCGGCGCGCGCGGCGGCGATCGATCCCGCCGAAGGGACCGTGCGGCTGCCGAACGGGACGGTCTTGTTCTACGACAAGCTCCTGCTCGGCACGGGCGCGGCGCCGCGCCGGTTGCCCATGGCCGACGCCGCCCGGCACTGCGCCTACTTCAGGACCTACGACGACGCCGTGGCGATCCGCCGCCGGCTCGGTCCCGGCTCGCGCGTGGCGATCATCGGCGCCGGCTTCATCGGGCTGGAACTCGCCGCCTCCGCGCGGGAGCGCGGCGCCACCGTGACCGTGATCGAGGCGCAGCCGCGCATCCTGACCCGCGGCGTGCCGGCCGAGATCGCGGCCGTGCTGCACGCCAGGCACGAGGAGGCGGGCATCGAGATCCTGTGCGGGGAAGGCGTGACCGGCATCACCGAGGACGCGGAAACCGTGCGCCTCGCCTTGACAAGCGGCAGGACCGTCGCGGCCGACATCGCCGTGATCGGCATCGGCGCCACGCCAGTAACCGGTTTGGCCGAAGCGGCGGGGTTGGCCATCGACAACGGGATCGCTGTCGATGACGCCTTGCGGACCAGCGACCCGCACATCTTTGCCGCCGGCGACTGCTGCTCCTTTCCGCTGGCGCTTTACGGGGGGCGGCGCGTCCGCCTTGAGGCGTGGCGCAACGCGCAGCAGCAAGGGGCGCTTGCGGCCCGCAACATGCTCGGCGCCGGGGAGGCCTACGCCGCCGTGCCGTGGTTCTGGTCCGATCAGCACGGCCTGGGCCTCCAGGTCGCGGGCTTGCCGGACGAGGGCTGTTGCATCGTCCGACGCGACCTCGGGGGCGCCTTGGTCTTGTTCCACCTCTCGGCGGACGGGCGCTTGGTCGCGGCGAGCGGCATCGGGCCTGGCCACGCCGTGGCGCGCGACGTGCGCGTCACGGAGATGCTGATCGCCGGGCGAGCCGCGCCGCCGGCCGGGGACCTCGCCCGGCCGGAGGTCAAGCTGAAGTCGCTCCTGGCGCGGTGAAGCCGGCCGGGGTCAGCCGTCGAGGTTTTCCGGCGTGACGATCCGGAACGGGACGGGCGAGCGGTCCGGAAGGCCGTCGCGGAGCCTGACCAAGGCTTCCATGACCTCCACGGCGCGCTTCACCTGCAGCTCGGGCGCTTGGTCGATGGCCAGCGCCATGGTGCCGTCCTCCAGGGATCGGCGCGTGCCCGGCGACAGTTCGTGCCCGATGTGGACCACCTCGCCCGGGCGCCGGCACTCGCGCAACGCGCGGTCCACGCCCACGTGCCCGCCGCCGGCGTTGTACACGCCCACCACGTCGCCGTGGTCGCGCAGCACCCGGGACAGCAAGGCGTGGCTCGCGTCGTCCGAGTCCCGCGCCAGCAGGCACGCCGCGAACAGGAGGCGGTCGTCCGGCTCGCAGAAATACTGCGAAAAGCCGATCACGCGTTGCCGGTGCACCAGATAGGCGCCGCTGTGGCACAGGACGACCACCCGGCCCCGCCGCCCGCCGAGCATGTTGCGCATGAAGAACCCGGCGGTCCGGCCGGCGCTCTCGTTGTCGATGCCCATATAAACCGCCTCGCCGCCGTAGCGGACATCCGACACGAGCAGGACCACCGGCACGCCCCGCGCGTCGGCGGCCTTGAGGGCCGCGATGACCGCCGGGCTATCCTGGGCCACGACGATCAACCCGGTGCGGGGCGGGGCCGCCTCGATGCGCCGCGCGACCGCGTCCGGCGTGTCGTCCGCGAGCAGGCTGCGGTGGATCACGACGGACTTGTCGAGCGACGGGCCGATGCGCTGGAATTCCAAGTTCAGGCGGGAAAAGAACTCCGTCTTCGGGCGCACCAGCATCACCTCGATCCGGACCACGGCGTGGTACATGGACGGCAAGGCGCGGTCGTAGCCGAGCCTGCGCGCGGCGAGGATCACGCGCCGCGCGGTCCGCGGCAGGACGTTGGCCCGGCCGTTGAGCACGCGCTCCACCGTCGCGGTGCCGACGCCCGCCTCCGCGGCGATGTCGCGGAAGCGCGGCTTGCGGGGCTTCGCCGCTTCAGGCCCCACCGGGTCAGGAAGCCGGCAAAAGGCCCACCTGCTTCATGATCGTCGCCACGTCATAATAGTCGAGATTGCGGGAGATGCGGCTGCCGCGCACCTCGATCACGCTCACGCCCCGCACCTCGAACGGCTTGCCCGTCTTGAACAAGCCGAGATCCTTGCCGCCATACGTCCACTCGATGGTGCCGTGCCCATCCGCCACGTGGCTCGCGATCAGCTTGACGTAGAAGCCGCCGACATCATCATGGTCGGACTTGTGGAGCGCGCGCAGCTCTGCGCTTCCTTTCTTCCTTACCCCGAACGCCACATCCTCATAGGTTGCGTCCGGCGTGAAGGCCTCGGCCAGCAGGCTCGGGTCGGCGGCGTTCCACCCGTCGATCCACCTTTGGCCGATGGCCTTGCCGGCGGCGGTCGTTCGCGTGGCCGTTCCGGGAAGCGCCAAACCAAGGCATGAACCCGTGATCGCCAAACGGCGCGCGATGGTCGGCATGGCCGAGCCCCCTGCTCTGGTGTGTCGCCGCGGCGCCGGCGCGAAATCTGACGGTCGGGCCGGCCGGCGGGGGCCGGCCCAACCTCGCTCAGTCTTGGGTCGTCGCCCTTTGCGCACTCTCCGCCAGGCTGCTCGAGTACTCGTCCGCCCTGTAGATGTCCGAGACGATCGACTTCAGCTTGGTTGCCTGCTCGTCCAACCCCAGCGCCTCGGCATAGGCCGCAACCGTGCCGAAGCCGGCCAGGCCGTAGTGCGACATGCGCTGGTATTGCGCGACCATCTCCAGGTCGCGCAGGGGCGGCGGCAGGTCGGACTCCAAGGCGTGCTTCGTCGCTTCCTGGACCAGCCCTTCCATGCCCGGGCAGGGGCTGTCGCTGTCCGCGTCCATCATCGCGCGCAGCGCCTGCGTGTGCTGGGCGATGCCGCTGACGGACTTGCGGAACAGCTGCTTCAGCTTCGGGTCCGTCGCCTTGTCGCTGAACTGCTGCACGACCTTCTGCATCTGGTCGTTGGCCGAACACAGGTCCCGCAGGTCCGCGGTGTAGAGTTCCTTGAGGGTGCTCGGTGCTGCTGCCATCTGATCCTCCCCAGGCCGCTGTTGCTCGCTTCAGGTGCGAGCGGGCGATGAACGCCCGGGCGTGCGCCCGGTTCTGGGTCGCCGTCAGGGCAGCGATCCACGGTGCTGGCCTTCGCACGCTTGTGAAGGCCAGCACCGCCACGTGCGCCCGGACAGTTCCTTCTTCAAGGACGGCAGCTACGTGCGGCATGACTGGGCGGGTGACCAGTTCGACGACGGGTGTCCCCGGCCGATCTCCGCTTGGAACCTTTCCGACGGCTCGGGGAAGCATCGCGGGAAAGCCCGGTTCTTCAAGGGTCGCCGGTATGCCCGGCATGATCGGGCCGCCAACGCGGCCGACCCCGGCTTTCCCGCCGACATCGCCGCCTGGGGCCTGCCCGGCAGAGGCCTGGCCTGGGGCAAGCGGGTGTCAGCCGATTTCAAGGTCAAGGTCGCCGCGGTTGCCGATACCCTTGGCTGCGACCCCAACCACCTCATGGCCGCCCCATGGCGTTCGAATCGGGAAACGTTCTCGCCCTTGATCGTCAACCACGTCAGCAGTGCAGCCGGGCTGATCCGCTTCATGCCGGCAACCGCCAAGTCGCTCGGCACGACGACGCCCGAACTCGCAGCGATGTCGGCGGAGCGGCAACTCGACGACGTCGCGAGGTACTTCGGTCCGTACAAGGCAGGCTCTTCACCTCGCCGGATGTTTACATGGTCATCCTGTGGCCAAGGGCGGTCGGACAAAGCGAGGACTACGTGCCGTTTGCTTCCCTGAGCATCCAGCCGAGCACGGCCGGCGCGGCCGGCACGTCGCTGGCATGGCCGGGCGTGAGATGGATGACGGCCGGGCGGCCGAGGACGTCGGTGAGCACGTGGACCCCGGTGGTCTGGCCGCCGCGCGACGGGCCGATGGCCTGCGCCTTGACCCCCGTTTGCCGCCATGCGCCGAGTGGTGGGCACGGACGTAGGTGCTGTCGAGCGCCGTGCTTGCGGCTCTGGATTGCCACGCCGCAAGGGCGGCTCGCAACGACAAAAAGGGGCGGGGCAAAGAGCCGCCGCCGGCCCCACGATTCGTGGTGCTGACGCATGACAGCCTGACGGAGCGCACCATGCCGCTGGCCAACGTGCTGCTCGGCCGCCAAGTCGGAGCAGATCACGGCGCTGAGCGCGGACGCGCAGGCCTC
>CALMAB010000667.1:0-10638 GCA_937858325.1 uncultured Acetobacteraceae bacterium | reverse complement strand
GCTCGGCCGCCAAGTCGGAGCAGATCACGGCGCTGAGCGCGGACGCGCAGGCCTCGGTGCCCGGCGACATCGTGCACCGCCTGCTGCCCGCCGGCCCGGCCTTGGCCGCGACGCGCTGAGGGCACAGGGCGGGCTGCGCCGTGCGGTCTGCCCGGGTTCGGAATGCACCCCTTGTGGTCAGCCCTCTCAGGAATACGCCTGCGCAAACCCGGCGCCTCCGACGCAGCGGTGCAGGTCAGCGTCGCTTCGAAAGCACGCTGCTGCAGCGTTGGAAAGGTGACGCGTTGCTCGGGTTAGCAGAAGGCACGGTCATGCTCGTGACGCACGACCCGGCTTGGGAGCAGATCTACGAAACGGAAAGGCAGCGGATCAGGACAGCCTTGGCCGGCCTGGCCCTGGACATCCAGCATTGCGGCAGCACGGCTGTCCCCGGCATCCGGGCCAAGCCGATCCTCGACGTGCTGGTCGGCGTGGAACGGCTTGCGCGGGGGCGCGACTGCATCCCGCTGCTGCAAGGGATCGGCTACGACTACCTGGGCGAGGACCTCATCCCGAACGAGCACTTCTTCGGCAAGGGCGCCCCCCGTACGCACCACCTCCACCTCGTCGAGTGGCGCGGGCCGGGCTGGCAGGACAAGGTGCTGTTCCGCGACCGGCTGCTGGCCGACGGTGTGGTCGCCCGGCGCTACGAGGCCAGGAAGATGGCGCTTGCAGCCCGCTTTCCAAACGACAGGGCGTCCTACACCAAGGCCAAGGCCACGTTCATCGCGGGCGTCCTGGCCAGCAGCCCGGCCCCGGGCGACGCGGGGTAGGACGTCTCGTCAACGCCAGGGCAAGCCCTCCTACCGCCCGGCGATGAGTTCCTTGATGCGGTTGGCCAGCGTCTCCATCGCGAACGGCTTGGTCAGCACCTGCATGCCAGGGTCGAGATGGGCGTGGCTGAGCACCGCGTTCTCGGCATAGCCGGTGATGAACAGCACCTTCAGGCTTGGCCGCGCCACCCGCGCTGCATCTGCCATTTGCCGGCCGTTCAAGCCGCCGGGCAGCCCAACGTCCGTCACCAGCAGGTCGATCCGGGCGTCGGACTGCAGCACGCGCAGCCCCGCCGCGCCGTCTGCGGCCTCGATGGCCGTGTAGCCCAGGTCCTCCAGGACCTCGGCAACCAGCATCCGTACCGTAGGCTCGTCGTCCACCACCAGCACGGTCTCGCCCTGCCCGGCGCGCGGCGCTTCGGCCAGGTCGGGCGGCATGTCCGCGGCGTCCTCCGCGCCAAAGTGCCGGGGCAGGTAAAGGAACATGGCCGTGCCCTGCCCGACTTCCGAGCAGATCCGCACCTGCCCACCCGACTGCCGGGCGAAGCCGTAGATCATCGACAGCCCCAGCCCGGTGCCCTGGCCGATCGCCTTCGTGGTGAAGAACGGGTCAAAGGCGCGGGCGCTCACCTCCGGGGTCATGCCGGTGCCGGTGTCCGAAACGCACAGCGATACGTATGGCCCGGGCGGCAGCCCCCGCTCCCGCGCCGTTTGCTCGTCCAGCCAGGTGTTCGCGGTCTCGACCGTGATCTTGCCGCCGTCCGGCATGGCGTCCCGGGCGTTGATGCACAGGTTGAGCAGCGCGTTCTCCAGCTGGCCCTGGTCCACCAGCGTGAGCCAAAGGCCGCCCATCGTGCCAGTCTTGGCTGTTCCAGTCTTGGCGATCACGGTCTCGACGGCGATCCCCGGCCCCACCGTGCGGCGGACCAGTTCCTCCATGCCGGCGACCAAGCGATCCAGGTTCGTGGGCCTAGGTTCAAGCGTCTGCCGCCGGGAAAAGGCCAGCAGCCGCTGCGTCAACGCCGCCGCCCGTTTGGCGGCGCCCTGGGCCGCACCGACATAACGGTCCACCTCCTCCATCCGGCCCTGGGCAATGCGCGCCTGCAGCAGCTCCAGGCTGCCCGTCACCCCGGTCAGCAGGTTGTTGAAGTCATGGGCCAGGCCGCCGGTCAGCTGCCCGACCGCCTCCATCTTCTGGCTTTGCCGCAACGCCTCCTCGATCCGTTCGCGCTCCGCGATCTCGCCTTCCAAACGGGCGTTGGCCTCGGCCAGCTCCCGCAAGTGGACCTTCTGCTCGGTGAGGTCCGTGAGCACGCCGCAGAGCAGGGTCGAGCCGTCCTCGCCGGCAAGCGGGCTGAGCGACACGTAAACCGGCACGTCCGTGCCGCCCGCCGTTCGAAACGTGACTTCGCTGCGGCTCCGGGCCGTCCTGGCGCTCACCAGCAGGCGCTTGAAGGCGCTCGCTTCTTCCGGAAGCGCGTGAGGCAGCAGCGACTGGCCGATCACCCGCTCATGCGCCATGCCGAGCAGGTCTGCGAGGCGGTGGTTGCAGTAGAGCACCGTGCCGTCCTCGGCGAGGGTGACGGCGCCTTCCTGGATCTGCTCGATCAGCACGCGGTAAGGACGGTCGGCGCTTTCCAAGGTATAAACCTGCTGCTCGTCGGTCCAGCCGCGGACCACCAGCGCGTCGATCTCACCGCGCCGGATGGCGCCGAGCGTGTCCTCGCTGTCGCGCAGCTGTTCCTCCAGCTCCGCGATGCGCCGGAGAAGCTGCTCTCGATCCGCCGGCTCAGGCATCACGGCCTCGCGCCGAAGGCGCGGGGAGCAGGTCAAGCGCGCGCAGCACCCGCTCCGGCTGGGACAGGTCGCCCACGACGCGCCGCGTCGGGACAGGCCGCACCTTCACCAGGGTGGGCGCCGCGACGATCTGGTGGCGCTCGGCCAGCGCGGGCTGCTGGTAGATATCGACGACCTCAAGGCTGACCTGGCCCGGCAAGTGCTCGGCGCACAAGGCGCGGAGGTTTTCGATGGCACGCCGGGAGCGGATCGTGTTGCCGGCCACGAACAGCCGCAATTGGTAGGGAGAAGCGCCATCCGTGGTCAAACGGGGGCGGCCCGGGGACGGATGTCGAGGCCGACCAGCACCTTGTCGGTGTTCGACAGGTCGCCGATGATCCGCTTGAGCGGCGCGGGCAGCTTCCGCACCAAGGTGGGAATGGCCAGGATCTGGTCGCCCGCCGCGAGGCGCGGGTTCTCCAAAAGGTCGATCACCTCGATCTCGTAGCGTCCCGCCAGGTGCTCCTCGCAGAACCGCTTCAGGTTCGCCAGCGCCTTGAGGGATTTTGTCGTCTGCCCGGCGACGTAAAGGCGCAGATGGTAGTGGCCGGGGTCGGGATCGCCGTCGGGCGCCTGCTCCGGCAACGGCGTGTGACCGATCATTCCGCAGCACCCCGCAGGCTCGCCACCGCCGTGCGGTCGTCGGCCAGAACGGCTTCGTGCGCGTCCTCCTGCGTCAGGAGCAGGTTCGCCTCGTCCTCCTCGGCGTCCAGCGCGGCCCGCATCTCCTGCATTTGGCGCTCCAACGCTTCCCGCTTGCGGGCGAGGTCGCGGCGGCGGCGCTCCACCTCCTGGCGGCGGCGCGTCATGACCGCTTCTTCGCGCGCTGCCTGGCTCAGGCGGGCGGTGCCGGTCAGCACGCCTTCGGGACCCACGTAGGGTTCGATCAGCTCAACCCCTGCATCGGTGATGCGGTACTCGCGCACCTGGTTGGAGTGGCTCATGCCGCGCGCCTTGATCAGGTAAAGGGTCCGGTTGCGCTCGCCGTTCGCCTCCACGTCCTGCAGCTTGATCCAGGCGTCCATCAGCGAGGACAGGCCTTGGTCCCCGCCCTCCTGCAAGGCGCCGTCGTTGCGCAGGCTGGTGAACAACCCGGTGATGCCGCGGCTCTTGAGCAGGTCCATCATGCGCAGCAGCGTCGCGTGTACCTCCGTGTCGGGGCCGCGGAACGCCGAGATCGGGTCCACCACCACCACGTCCGGCTGGAACCGGTCAAGGTCCCGGTGCATGCGCGCCAGGTGCATCTCCAGCCCGTATAGGCTGGGCCGGGCTGCCTCGAAGCGCAGGGAGCCGGCCGCCACCCACCGGAGCAGGTCAAGGCCGACCGATACGGCGTTGCGGCAAATCTCCTGGGCGCTTTCCTCGAACACGAAGAACAGGCAACGCTCGCCGCGCCGGCAGGCCGCGTCGGCGAAGTGGCTGGCGATGGTGGTCTTGCCGGTGCCGGCCACGCCCGAAAGCAGGATGGAGGAGCCGCGGAACAGGCCGCCGCTGCGCAGCATGGCGTCCAGGCCCGGCACGCCGCTGGACACGACCTCGCTGGACGCCGGGCGGTTGAGGCCGGACGAGGTGACCGGCAGCACGCTGATGCCGTCGCCGTCGATCAGGAACGGGTACTCGTTGGTGCCATGGGCCGAGCCGCGGTACTTCACCACTCGCAGCCGGCGCGTGGTGATCTGGTCCGTCACCCGGTTGTCGAGCAGCACCACGCAATCCGAAACGTACTCCTCAAGGCCCTGCCGGGTGAGCTGGCCCTCGCCGCGCTCGCCGGTGATCACGGCCGTCAAGCCACGCTCCTTGATCCAGCCGAACAGCCGCCGCAGCTCCGCGCGCAGCAGGGTGGGGTCGGTGAAGCCGGAAAACAGCGTCTCGATCGTGTCCAGCACCACGCGCTTGGCGCCGATGGAGTCCACCGCGAAGCCGAGGCGAACGAACAAGCCTTCCAGGTCGTACTCGCCGCTTTCCTCGATCTCCGACCGCTCGACGTGGACGTGGTCGATGGCCAGCCTGCCGTCCGCCGCCAAGCCGTCGAGATCAAACCCGAGCGAGGACACGTTGGCCGCCAGGTCTTCGGCCCGCTCCTCGAAGCTCATGAAGACGCCGGGTTCGCCGTAGCGGGTCGCGCCGTTCACCAGGAAGGTCATGGCGAACAGGGTCTTGCCGCAGCCGGCGGCGCCGCAGACCAGCGAAGGCCGGCCAGCCGGCAGCCCGCCCAAGGTGATGTCGTCAAAGCCGTCGATGCCTGTCGGCGCCTTAGGCAGTGTGGCCGGGATGGTGGCCGCGGCGGTCACGTCAGGCGGCATGCGATCTCTTGTCCTCCGTGCGCGTCGTGGCGCAGGGCAACTTGGCACCGATGGGCGCCGGCGCAAGCGCGCTCGATGCGGTGGGCAGGGGTGCGGCTTCCCTCGCCGGCACGGCAGCGTGTCCCAACACGCAGCCCGGCCTCCCTGCGCATCGTGACCAGCTCATGACCGCCCCTCCATCTGTTGCGTTTAGGTGATTGTAACGTATATATCAAAGCTTCGCACCCCTCGGCCGAGAACAGCTGCAACGGGAACGCTGCATCGGCGTGGACGACATGGGCACGTTCTTCGCCCAGTTCCGCCGAGGCTCTTGTGAAGGCGCCAGGGTTGAGAAAAGCTGTGCGCGGGCGGGTCCGCGCGCAGCCTCGCGGAGCAGCCGGCACCGGCCAGTAGGGGGCGCGCCGCTCCAAGATCGAGAGGAGGACCCAATGGGAACAGCCATCGTCCTGCGGGAAACCGGCAAGCCCGAGGTCCTCAGGGGCGAGAGCGTCGCGGTCGGCAAGCCCGGCGCGGGAGAGCTGCGGATCAGGCAATCGGCCATCGGGGTGAACTTCCACGACGTTTACGTGCGCTCCGGCCTGTACCAAACCCTGGCGCTGCCGGGCATACCCGGCATCGAGGCCGCCGGCGTGGTCGAGGAGGTCGGCCCCGAGGTGTCCGGCTTCGCGCCCGGCGACCGCATCGCCTACGTGACGGGGCGCTACGGCGCCTATGCCTCGGAGCGTTTGTTGCCATCGGAGCTGGCCGTTCGCCTGCCGCCCGGCATGGACGAGCGGACAGCCGCGACGGCGCTGCTGAAAGGGCTGACCGCGGAGATGCTGGCGCGCGAGGTGCACCAGGTGCGGCCCGGGACGAGCGTCCTGGTCCACGCGGCCGCGGGCGGCGTGGGACGGCTGCTGTGCCAATTGGCCCGCCATCTCGGCGCCACCGTCATCGGCACGGTCGGCAGCCCGGCAAAGGCCGAGCTGGCCCGCGGTGCGGGATGCGAGCACACGATCCTCTACCGGCAGGAAGACTTCGCGGCCCGCGTGCGCGAGATCACCGGCGGGTGCGGGGTGGACGTCGCCTACGACTCGGTCGGCAAGGACACGTTCCTGGGCTCTCTCGAAAGCCTGGCCGTGCGAGGGCACCTGGTCAGCTTCGGGCAGTCGTCCGGCGCCGTCGAACCGTTCGAGGTGGCCCGGTTGGCGGCCCGGTCCAACAGCCTGACCCGGCCCATCCTGTTCCACTACATCGTGCAACGGGACGACCTCACGCGGATGGCGGCGTCCGTGTTCGACGCCATTGCGGGAGGCGTGCTCGCAGTCGAACCCGGCAAGGCCTTCCCTCTCGCCGAAGCCGCGGCGGCGCACGAGCACCTGGAAGCCCGCACAGCCGCCGGGCCGCTTCTGCTGGTGCCGTGAGCGTGGATGGAACGGTCGGGGCAAGCCGCCGTCGTCATCGCCCCAACTTGCGCGGCGCCCTATTCGCTTTTTGAGAAAGGTTCGGCTTACGGCTGCTCCGTGGGCAACAGCGCCAGGTTCCGCCAGCCCTGAACCCCATCGACCCAGACATACGGGGCCGCCCCGTCCAGCTTCAGCAAGCCCGGCCGCTCGATCTCCAAGCGCCAGCCTGCCCGCAGCAGCAGGTCAAAGAGACGCCCCTCGATCTGGCGCGAATGCGTGCCCACGAACAAATACGCAACTTTCTCCTGGAGAACGGGCAGGCAGCTTTCGATGAGGTCGGCCTCACCGCCCTGGATGTCCACGTGCAGGAAATCGATGCGGGAACAAGGGGCGGCGACGTCCGCCAACGCGATCATGGGCAGCTCGTCATAAGCGCCCGACTGCACAGCCTGCTGGCGTTGCGCTTCCGTGGCGCCGAAGATGGGCTGCAATCCCCAGGACACCCCGGGGCGATCTTGCCGGGGAAACAGCGCCACGCCGGGCGCTGCCGCGGCGATGCCGCGATGCAGGGTCACCTGCGACGCATCGAAGCCGTTGACCGCGCAAGCCTCCCTGGCAAAACCGATGTGGCCCTCGTCGCCTTCCACGCCGATCAGGTGAACATCGAGGCCCAGCCGCCGGGCCGCGGCGCCCGTGTTGTTCATCCAACACCCCCAGCCGCAGCCGAGTTCGATCACCGTGAAGGTTCCGCGCGCCAAGTCCACGGCCCTGAGCGCGGCGGCAAACTCGGCCATGTCGGCGTGCCAGTTCCCGGGGATGGGAACGCCTTCCACTTCCCCATCCCGGCCGTCCAGAAGCTGCGGGAAAAACTTCGGGTCGATGGCCACGCCCAGGAAGTTCGTGAGATGGCCGGCGCGGGACCGCACATCAGGCGCGGCATGACGGCGTATCACCGCTTCTGCGTCGAACGTGTTGTTGTAGTGCCAGAACGGGCTTGCGACGTGCGACAGCAACGCATGGGCGTCGAACGTCGCGGCAGGCGCATCAGGCTGCTTCCCAAGCGAATCCTCACGAGAATTCTGCAGTTCAACCAACAACCTATCCCGTTCAGCCAACAACGCGTTGCGTCCCTCGTGCAGACGACGGATGGCTGGGACATTCAGGGCAAGCTTGTGCATGAAATCCATCGTCCACCCAATCTGTTCTTGCCCAAAGCTCGGTTCGGGCATCGCCAGCGAAACAGGCACGTTCCGATCACGGGACTGGGCACAAGGGTTTTGCTCAAGAGACTTGGCAAGGATCGACCGCTCAACCCCCTTGCAAGCAGGGCCATCCCGACGGACGACCCCCTGCGGCGCGTTCAGCCCAACACCAGTTCCCGGATGCGGTGGTGGAAGATCGGCGGCGCGAAGGCGGCGGCGCGACGGGCCGCGGCGTGGCCCATCGCCTCGCGCACGTGGTCGGTGCCCGGCTCCAGCAGTTGGGCCGCGCTGTCCGCCAGCCCGTGCAGCGTGTCATACAAGATGCCGTCCACGCCGTGCGTCACGATCTCCCGGGGACCGCCGGCGTTGAAGGCCAGCGGCACGCAGCCGGCCGACATCGCTTCCAGCACGGAGATGCCGAAATGCTCGGCTGCGGCCGGATACTCGGCGAGCGGCGCGTCAAGCCCGGTGGCATGCCAATACAGCGCCGCGTCGCGGTAAAGCTCGGCCAGCTGCCCGTTCGAAACGTTGACGTGGAACGTCACCGGCAAGCCCTCGGCCCGGCGCTGCAGCTGGGCCAGGTACTCCATCTGCGCCGGGTTCGGCGTCGATGACCCCGCGATGTGCAGCTCCAGGTCCAAGCCGGTTCGCTCCAACAAAAGCCTGAAGGCGTCGATCATCAAGTCGTGGCGCTTGTTGTGGGCGCCCCTGAAGAAGCGTCCCACCGTCAGCACCATGCGGCGCTTGCGGCCCGCGTCGCCCGCGTATTGCGGCACGGGTGGATGCACGATCTCAACCGGCCAAGCCGGCATCTGGTGCGCGCTCAGGCCCGCCAGCACATGGGCGCGGGCATATTCGGAGTAGGCGACGACCAAACGATACGGCCCGGCGGTGTCGCGTGCGGCGCGGAGGGTACCGGCCTCCATCGGAAACGGGAACTGGCAGGCGAAGACGCTGTTTTTCGCCCGTGCCGGGATCGGCGGGGCGATGTGGTTGCCCATCGTGATCATATGGTCCGGAGCCGGGCCGGCCAGCATCTCGGCTTCGGTGGCTAGGCGGCACCGGCTGAGGTCGATCATCAGCTCCCGCCCAAGGTCCAGCAGGCGCAGGCGGCTATACAAATGGGGCGTGACGATGGTTGTCGCGTGGTCCTCGGACAAGGCGGCGGCAGTGGTCAGCAGGAAACGCTCGCCGCCGCCAGGGGTCAGCGGGTAAGGGGTGAACAGCACAGCCGTTCGAGCGCCCGGCAGGTGGGCGGGATCCTGGCTGCCGGCCGGCGGCAGCACCCGGGCCGCGATCTGGCGCAAGGCGTCGTCACAGCGCGTTTGGAGGAACGCCGACCAGCGGGCGGTGAACTTGGCGCGGTTGAGGTCGCCCAAGGCGTTCCGGCGGGCCACCGCGGCCGGGTCGTCGTTGGCGGCCGCCCCCTCGACGTGGACCACCTGCGCGTCGGGACAGAACAGGACGGGGCGGCCCAGCGCGCGCAGCTTGAAGCACAGGTCCACGTCCTCGTAATAGGCCGGCTCGTAGGTCAGGTCGAAGCCACCCGCCTGCAGGAAGCACTCCGTCCGGACCAAGAGCGCCGCGGCGGAGACGTAATCCACGGAGCCGGGCGAAAACTCCTGGGTTCCCGCAGCCTTGCCCCGCGCGGCCCGCACGGGGTAGCCAGCGGCATCGATGCTGCCGCCGGCTTCCTGGATGGCGCCGTCGGGGAACAGGAAAAGCGGACCCGCGGCGCCGGCCTGCCTGTCGTCGTCGAGTGCTGCCGCCAATGCCCGCAGCCAGCCAGGCTGGACAAAGGCGTCGTTGTTGAGCAGGCACAGGAGGGAGCCTTGCGCCTGCTCGGCGGCGATGTTGTTGGCTTCGCCGAAGTAGCGGTTCACCCCCAGTTCGAGCAGGCGAACGCCGCGGCCGAGCTGGCGCAGCGCGTGCAGGCTGTCCGGGTCGCTCCCGTTGTCGGCGATGATGATCTCGTAGCGCACGCCGTCCGTGTTCGCCCAGATCTGCCGGACGCATTCCAGCGTCAGCGGCGCGGCGTTCCAGTTGACGATCAGGATCGAGACATCCGGCGCGGTGTCGGTGCACCAGCACCGGGCGCGGCGCAGTGCCGGCTCGACCTCGACGCGAGCGATGCCGGGGAGGTCGGGGCGGATGGGCGCGCTGGCGCGGGCGCCGGGCGGATTCGCCACGGCGGCGTGCATCGCACGCCAGGTTTCCGCCCAGTCCCGTGGCGCGTAGCGGCACGCGATGCGATGCTCCGCCTCGGCGCGGGCCAGCGTATCCGTGATCGCGCGCCGCAGCGTTTCCTCCAGCGCCGCCCCGTCGCCGGGCGGGACATACTATGGGAGGTCGCCGGCATGGTCGCGGATCACCGCCAAGTCCGACGCGACGCAGAGCTTGCCATGCGCCAGGCTCTCGGCCACAGGCAGGCCGTAGCCCTCGCTGAGCGACGGGAAGGCGGTGAACAGGCAGGCGTCGTACAACCCGGCCAGCTCCGCATCGGCGACGCCCTGCAGCACCAGGATGTCGCCCGCCTCCATCAGCGCCGCGACCTCGTCCGACAGCGTGTCCAGGCCCACGTCGTCGCGCCCGACCAGCACGAGCTGCGGCGCCCGGCCCGGCAGCGCCGCGCGCAAGCGGGGCCAAAGGCGGCACAGCGCAGCTTGGTTCTTGCGCCCGTCGATGGTGCCGACCGAGAGCACGAAGCCATCGGCGCGCACGCGCACCGTGGCCGGGGCGCGACGCAGTTGGCCGGCCGGCAAGGCAGGCGCCGGCCTGTTGGCGCCGAACGCGATGGGCACGACGCTTGCCGCCAGCGGCGCTTCCGCCAGGGTGGCCCAGCGCAGCAACTGGTCCCGGGTCTCGGCGCTGAACACGAAGATGGTGTCAGCCAGCCGCAAGGTGGTGCGCAGCCAGTCCGTGAACATGGCCCGGTGCGCGTCGCTGACGTATTCGGGGTTTTCCAGCGGGATGATGTCGTACACCAGAACGCTGAAGCGGATGCCCTTCGCCGCAAGGGACTCGAACAGCCTGGCGTAGCCGGGTGTCCACACCACGCCGGTGAACAGCACGTGGTCGCCCGGGGTGGGCGCAAAGGCGG
>CALMAB010000666.1 GCA_937858325.1 uncultured Acetobacteraceae bacterium | reverse complement strand
CCGCCGCGGTGCCCTTGACCGCGCCCGCCGCCGCCGCCCAGCACCGGCGCCCGCATCGTCGAGTTCTGCGCGGCGTCCGAATGGTATTCGTGTTCCCGGAACACCGGAACCGCCCCGCCGATCTCCTTTTCGATGTCACGCAGCCAGGCCCGCTGCTCCGCGCTGCATAGCGAGATCGCGTGGCCTTCCCGCCCGGCGCGCGCCGTGCGGCCGATGCGGTGCACATAGCTTTCCGGCACGTTCGGCAGGTCGTAGTTGAAGACGTGGGACACGTCGTCCACGTCGATGCCGCGCGCCGCGATGTCGGTCGCGACCAGCACCTTCACCGCACCGGACCGGAACCCGGCCATCGCCCGCTCCCGCGCGCCCTGAGACTTGTTGCCGTGGATCGCCTCGGCAATGACGCCAGCCTTGGTCAGGTGCTCGGCGACCTTGTTGGCCTCGTGCTTCATCAGGGTGAACACGATGGCGCGGACGACCTTGGGCGACTTCACCAGCTTCTCGATGGCGGCTTTCTTGTCGGCCTCATCGACGAACATCATCGTCTGACGGACGCGCTCCACCGTCGTGGACGGCGGCGCCACCTCCACCCGCACCGGGTTGCGCAACATGCTGCCGGCGAGTTCCGCGATGCTCGGCGGCATGGTGGCAGAGAACAGCAGGGTTTGCCGGGCCTGCGGCAGGGTGGCGACGATACGGCGGATGTCGCGAACGAAGCCCATGTCGAGCATGCGGTCAGCCTCGTCGAGCACCAGGACCTCGACCTTGGACAGCTCGATGTGGCCCTGGCCCATCAGGTCCAGCAGGCGGCCGGGCGCGGCAACCAAGACGTCCACACCACGGCGCATTGCGTCCACCTGGCGGCCCTGCCCCACGCCGCCGAACACCACGGCGTGGCTCAGCCGCATGTGCCGGGCGTAGGTCGCGAAGCTTTCGTCGATCTGCGACGCCAGTTCCCGCGTCGGCGCCAGCACGAGGACGCGGCAGCCCTTCGGCGGCGCGGGCACCCGGCGCGCGTCCAGCCGCTGCAGGATCGGCAAGGCGAAAGCGGCGGTCTTGCCGGTGCCGGTCTGGGCCAGGCCCAGCAGGTCGCGGCCTTCCAGGAGGTGCGGGATGGCGCCGGCCTGGATCGGCGTGGGCGTGGTGTAGCCCTCGGTCGCGAGGGCGCGCAGCAAGGGTTCAGATAACTTGAGGTCGGCGAATGTCGTCATGAAACAAGGGCGCCTCCTGGCGCCGGGTCATCGAGCCGCGCTCCTGAGAAGGGGGCAGGCGGCGCTTGGGAGAATGCCCTGCGTGGCATGGGACGCGGCGGAATTGCCGCTGGGTTCGGTGGAAGCGGTACGCAGTCGAAGCTTGGGGAGTGAAGGGCGCTTCCGTGTTGGGCGTCGGCTCTCTGCGCGCGAGGACACCGGAGAAGGAAGGCTGAGCAGTCGCAGTCTGCTGCACCGCACATAAACCCGCTGGGTGAAAAATGCAACGGGATCGTGTCAGAAAGGCAACCCGTACGGCAGAAATGCCACAACGATCCTCCGCACGGCCTGGAGGGCGCCGTCTGCCGCCCCGGTCAAGCCGTTGGCTTTAAGCTGGGGGACATCAGCACCGCCCGCCCGCGCTTGCGCGCCGAGGCCGGCCCGTCAGGCCCGGGCGGCAGTCAGGCCTGACATGGGCCTCGACCGTTGCCCGCGCATTGGCCAGCATCGGCCACGAGCCGCCGGGCGCGGAGCAGTGGCCCGAGGACGACGCGATCAGCCGACCGGGACCGCCAGCGCCTGCACAGCCTCCGCGATGGCAGAAATGTCGTCCAACTGCATCCAGGGCAAGGCCAGGTCCGGCACCGGCTCATCCGACGCCACCGCAACCACGGAAGGATCGGTGGGATGGATCATGGGCTTGCCGTTCGCGGCCCGGAACACCTCAAGCTTGGGCTGCCCGCCGCGCTTGAAGCCCTCCACCAGCACGAGATCGACGGGGCTGAGGCGCGCCAGCAGGTCGGCAAGCTCAGGCTCGGCGTCGCCGCGCAACTCGTGCATCAGCGCCCAGCGGTGGGCGGACGCCACCAGCACCTCTTGGGCGCCGGCCTGCCGGTGCTCCCACGAGTCCTTGCCGGGCTGGTCCACGTCGAAGCCGTGGTGCGCGTGCTTTACGGTCGAGACGCGCAGCCCTTCCCCGACCAGCACCGGGATCAACCGGCGCAGCAAGGTGGTCTTGCCCGAGCCGCTCCAGCCGGCAAGGCCGATCACCCGCATGGGGCACCAACAACGCGAAGTACCGGCGGGAGTCTGAGTGTCATTGGTCCTGTCTGCTATTTTCCGGCTCGAAGACGTCCCCGAGGCAACCCGGCTTTTTGTGCCATCCGACTTACCCGCCGTCATGCACATTAGAATTCATATGGAGGGGGCAACTGGGACTGCCCGCGACGGTCGGCGATCCTTGCGCGCCGGCGCGGGCGGGTGCCCCCTGCCCTCATTCCTGGAACACCAGCGCCACGCCGCAGGCCGCCGCTGCCGCGACGGCGATGCCGCGCCGATCCTGCGTCGCCGCGACGCAGCCGTCCCGCAAGGCGCGGGAAGCCCGGTCCAGCGACAACGTGCGGAGGGTGCGCGCCGCCATGAACTGGTCGCGGCCCGCGGCCTCGGGCGCGTCGGCGCCGAACTCGGCATCGAGCGCCGCCGGGGTCATCACGTCGATGCTGGCCAGCCCGGCATGGAGGCGGCATCCCTCGGCGGTCTGCCGCACGTGCTCGTCGCCGAACATACGGGCGAACAGGCCGCCGAGCATCGCCGGCTCGGCGGCGCAGATGACGGCCCGCAGGATGCCCAACGCGCCGTTCGGGTGTCGGCGCCAAGGGTCGTGCCACACCAGCTCCGGCGTCAGGTGGTGGCAGAAGAACACCCGGCCGGCGGGCGCCGCCTCGCGCTTCAGCCGCACGGTGCGGAACGCGGCGTCGCGCAGGCCGCCTGGCAACTCGACGGGCCGGGAGAACGCCTGGGGCGGCAGCACCGGCACGCCCGCGTCTCGCAGGGCTGCAAAGGCGCCGTCGCTGTCCAGCGTCTTGAACACCAGGCCGTTCAGGCCCGCCGGCCAGTCCAGCACGTCCGTCCGCCCATCCGCGCCGGGCGGCACGCCCAGCAGCTCCAGGTAGTCGGTGCCGAGGATCGCCAGGTTGTTGACCGAGCCGAGCGTGTGGTGCCCGCGCGGCGTGAGCGAGAAGCCCAGGCGGTGATAGGTTGCGGCGGCCTCGTCCAGCCGGTCGCGGGCGTTGATCACGACGTGGTCAAGGACCGGAATGGGGGCGGGGATGGGTCGGACCATGGAGTCGCTCCGCTGCTGCCGGCTTTGTAGCCAAGGCCAGCGCGTCACGCGAGGCTGGCGCACGAGGGGCCTGGCGTCCGGATGCCGCCTGCGCCGAGCGTGCCGGGAGCAAAAGAGTCGTTAACCGCAACTAATCGTGTTGACGGGCCTGGCTTGTGCCAGTACGCCCGTTAACCGTGAGTAACACAGCGCGCCCCCGTCCGTTCCTGCGCCTCCGCGGCCGTTCGTTCATGGCGGTCGTGCTCATGCCGGATCAGCCGCTCGTGGAATGGATGGCGCAGCTGGATGCGCAGATCGCCCGCTCGCCCCGGTTCTTCGACGGGCGCCCGGTCGTGCTGGACCTGGAAGGCCTGGCCGGCGCGGAGGCCGGGTTCCTGACCTTGATCGAGGACCTGGCCGCCCGCGCCATCCGCATCATCGGGATCGAGAACGCGGACGAGGCCGCGCTGGGGCCGCTGCTGCCCCGCTTGCCGCCCGTGCTGTCCGGCGGACGCACGGTGGGCCTGCCGGTGCTGGTGCCGGGCGATCCCCCGCCGCCGGAGCCGGAGCCGGAGGCACCGCCGGAGCGCGAGCCGCCCGCCGTGGTGCTCGGCCGCCCGGGGCGCTCGGGACAGAGCGGCG
>CALMAB010000665.1 GCA_937858325.1 uncultured Acetobacteraceae bacterium | reverse complement strand
TCCCCTACGGGACGCCATGCCAAGCGCCGCTGTTCCGTGCTCGCCACGTCGCCTCGGTTCCGGCTTTGTGATGCCGGGCAGGATGGCAAAAACGGCTCAGCCAAACCCTAAAAACCATGACGACGCGCTACGCACCGCCTGAGGGGTTCATCCTTCGGCAGGTTGCCGATACTCTGCCCATGCCACCACGCCAGGATGCAGCATGTATCGGAACACCGCGATTGGACTCGCAGCGGCATTGCTGATCGTTGCGCCCGCCCTTGCTGCCCCGGCCGAGGACCCCACGGGCATCTTCACGTTCCAGGTCGAAAACGACTCGGCATCGACGCAGAAGGGCACGACGGACAGCTACTACACGAGCGGGCTGCGGCTCGGCTACACGTCGGGCACCAATGCGGTCCCGGACGCGTTGGCAGGCTTGGGCCGCGCAGTGTGGGGCGACGGGGTGCAGCGGATCAGCCTGGACATCAGCCAGTCCATCTTCACGCCCCGTGCCACGCAGATCAACCCGCCGAACCCGCGGGACCGGCCCTACGCCGGCTACCTGAACGCGACCTTGGGGCTGCTGCACGACAACGACAATGCCCGGAGCCTGCTGGCGTTGACGCTCGGCGTGATCGGGCCGTCGGCGCTGGGACGGCAGGTGCAGAACGGGTTCCACGACCTCATCGGCGACCGGGAGAACCGCGGTTGGTCGTCGCAGCTCAAGGACGAGCCGGCCATCGAGCTTCTGGCGGAGCGGACCTACCGCCTGCCCATCGCGCAGTTCTACGGCGTCGAGGCCGACGCGTTGCCGGCGCTCACGGTCGGGGTGGGAACCGTTCGGGACTATGTTCAGGCGGGCTTCAACGTCCGGCTCGGCCAGGGACTCGGCAGCGACTTCGGCGCGCCGCGCATCCGGCCCGGCCTGAGCGGGTCGGACGCCTACGCGCCCACGCGCCCGCTCGCCTGGTACGTGTTCGCCGGTGCGGACGGCCAAGCCATCGCACGCGACGTGTTCCTGGACGGCAGCACGTTCCGCGCCCGCAGCCCCTCGGTCGATAAGCGGACGTTCCTGGGAGAGTTCCAGGTCGGCCTGGCCGCCATGTTCTACGGCGTGCGCGTGAGCTACACGCAGGTCTTCCAGACCGAGTCGTTCAAGGGGCAAAGGAGCGGGCTGTTCAACTTCGGCTCCTTCGCGCTGTCGGCGCGGTTCTAGCCGGCCGTTTCCGGCACCAGATCGGCCGCCATGCCCGGCGCCTGGCCCGCCTCGCCGTCCGTCAGCGTGCGCCAGGTGCCTTGGACCAGGATTTCGCACGGACGGAACCGGGCCTTGTAGGCCATCTTGCGGCTTTCCGGCACCCAATAGCCCAGATACACGTAGGGCAGCTTCTGCAGCCGGGCGCGCTCGATCAGCCACAGGATCGCGTAGGTGCCGAGCGACTGCTTCTCGCATTCCGGGGCGAAGAAGCTGTACACCGCCGAAAGCCCGTCGCCGAGCCGGTCGGTGAGGCAGCCGCCGACCAGCCGCTCGCCGGGGCCGCGGAACTCGGTGATGGTGGTCTCGATCGGCGTGTCCTCGATCATGGCTCGGTAGTCGTAGAAGCTCATGGTCGCCATGTCGCCGTCGCTGTGCCGCGCCTGCTGGTAACGCTGGAACAACTGGAACTGCTCCGCCGTGGCGCGGGCGGGCATGTTGTAGCCCTCGACCGCCGCGTTGGCCCGGCTGATACGGCGCAGGCCGCGGTCGGGCACGAAGGTCGCGACGGGAATCCGGATCGGCACGCAGGCCTGGCAGGACGGGCAGACCGGGGCATAGGCGATGTTGTGGCTGCGGCGGAAGCCGGCCCGGGACAGCCGGTCGTGCAGGTTGTCGGCGTCCGGCCCGGTGATCTCCGTCACCACCTTGCGCTCGGTCCGGCCCGACACGTAGGGACAGGGAAGCGGAGCCGTGGTATAGAAGAACTGCGGTCGGCGCGGCGGCTTGTAGGTCATACGTATCCGGATCCCCGGCCCATGTTCCCGAAATCCGCGGGCGCGGTCAACGCCCCGTCCAACGCCCGGGCACGCACGACGACGAGGCCCGACACCAGGTCATGCAGCGTCCGGCTGCGCGTGGTCAGCAAGGCCGCGCCCAGCCACACCACCCCGGCGCCCAGCGTCAGCCACAGGCCAGCGGTGAACAGGATCGCCTGCAGCAGCGATGGCCGGCCCAGATCCTGGTCCTGCCGCACGGTCAGGTCCATCATCGCCTGGCCCGGCGTGGCGCTGCGCGCGCCCGCGACGAACAGGGTATGGTAGGCGAGCGGCACGACCGGCAGCAGCCCGAGCAGCGGCAGGCCCAGCCCCAGCGTCAGCAGCCCGAAGCCGACCAGCACCACCCACAGCACCGCCACGATGCCTCCCACCAGCAACAGGTCGATCAGCCAGGCGCACACGCGGCGGAACAACACCCCTTCCAGCAACGGGGCGTCGTCCATGAATTTTTCAGTGGAGGCTTGTCCGGTGGAGTAGGCGCTCATGGGACCAATCCTATGCGATCCGCGGTGGCGGCGGGTTGAGGGCCGATGGTGATGGATGTGCCATCCCGCCAGCGCGCCATCAAGGAGGAAGCCGTGCGGCGGAACGGGTTGCCGGACTGCCCGGGCGTCAAGGCGAACAGGCTGCGGTCCAGGTCGTCCAGGTCGTAAACTCCGCGAAACCCGGCGCCGTGCACCGAGGCCCAGGCGTCGCCGCGCATGCTGCCCCGGTACACCGTCGTGTCGTCGCCGGGCTGCGTGATCGCCGATGTGGTGAGCCGGCCGAGCACGGGCAATGTTCCGAGCAGCGGGTGCGAGAAAATCGCCTGGTGCGCGCGGCCCCAAAGCCAGTTGTCCGGCGTCGGGCCATAGGCGGCGGCAAGGCCGGCCGTTGCTGGCCGAGACGTTGCAGGCCGCAA
>CALMAB010000664.1 GCA_937858325.1 uncultured Acetobacteraceae bacterium | reverse complement strand
CCGCGGGCCTTGCCCGACAGCCCCCGGGAGCATGAGCGGCAGGCCCGGGCGGCGGCTCGGCAGGACGCCCGGCGGGACCAGGCAGAGCGGAAGCGGCTGCGCCAGGAGGGCGAGGAACGCCGTCGGCTCGTGCAGGAGGAGAGGAAGCACATCACGCCGCAGGAGCGGCTGCGGCTTGCGGCAGAGCGGGCGCGCCGCGCCGCCGAGCTGGACGACGGCCAGCGGACGGTGGAAGAGATCGGCCTTGAGCTTGGGATCAGCCACCAGGCCGTGTGCCGCTTGCGCAAGCTGCGAGGCGAACGGGAACAAGCCACTTCCGGCCCCGCCCCATGAACAGCATCGATCCGCCGCTGCTTGGCCTGTCGCAACGCCATCCCCCGTCCAACGACCGGGCGGAGATGGCGCTGCTCGGCGCGTTGCTGGCCAACAACAAGGCGTACGAGCGGGTCAGCGAATTTCTTGCCGCAGAGCATTTCGCCGACCCGGTGCACGGCCGAATCTACCAGGCCATCGCCCGCCGGGTGGAGGCCGGGCAGCTCGCCGATGCGGTGACGCTGAAGGCGGAGTTCGAGCATTCGGGCCTGCTGGACGAGGTGGGCGGCACCAAGTACTTCGCGGACCTGCTGACCGCCATGGTCGGCATCATCAACGCCGGCGAGTATGGCCGGGCCGTGCACGACGCTTGGCTGCGGCGCCAGTTGATCGAGATCGCCGAAGTCGTCGCAAACAACGCCTTCGGCGCCGAGGCGGAACTGGACGGCAGGCAGCAGATCGAACAGGCCGAGAGCGCATTGTTCAGGCTTGCGACCGCGGGCGGCCAGGAGGGAGGTCCCGTCCCCTTCGGGCAGGCGCTGACGGAGGCGATCGGCGGCGCGGAGCGGGCGTTCCGCCGCGGAGGGCACGTGAGCGGCCTCACCACCGGGCTGCGCGACCTCGACAAGAAGACCGGCGGGCTCCATCCGTCCGATTTGATGATCCTGGCCGGGCGGCCCGGCATGGGCAAGACGGCGCTCGCCACCAAGATCGCCTTCGGGGCCGCGCGCACGGCGTTGGCGGAGGCGAAAGGCAAGGCGCCGGCCGTCCTCGTGTTCTCGCTGGAGATGAGCACGGAGCAGTTGGCAACCCGCCTGCTGGCCGAGGAGGCGAGGGTATCGGCCGACCGCATCCGCCGCGGCGAGATCGGCCAGCGGGACTTCGACCGGTTCGTGCAGGTGAACCGCGAGATCGGCAACCTGCCGCTGCACATCGACGACACGCCGGGGATCACGCTGTCGGCGCTGCGCACCCGATGCCGACGGCTCAAGCGCACGACGGGACTGAGCCTGGTGGTGGTGGACTACCTGCAGCTCATGCGCCCGAACGTGGGCGCCAAGCCGGCAAGCCAGCCGGCGAACCGTGTCTTGGAGATCAGCCAGATCACGCAGGGGCTGAAAGCCATCGCCAAGGAGCTGGCCGTGCCGGTGCTGGCGCTGTCCCAGCTCAGCCGCGCAGTGGAAAGCCGGGAGGACAAGCGCCCGCAGCTTTCCGACCTGCGGGAAAGCGGCACCATCGAGCAGGACGCCGACATGGTGCTGTTCGTGTATCGCGACGAGTATTACCTGCAGCAGCGCGCGCCCAAGCCGATGGCGTTCGACCGTGAGGAGAAATTCCAGGCGGCGTTCGAAAAGTGGCAGCGGGACATGGAGCAAGCGCACAACAAGGCCGAGATCCTGATTGAGAAACACCGGCACGGGCCGACCGGCAGGATCGAGCTGCTGTTCGAGGGCGAGTACACCCGCTTCGCCGACCTCGACACCGTGCACGGCGGCGACAGCTAAGCCCGGCGTGGTCATCCATTCGCCTGATGGCTCAAGCGTGTAGCTCTGGCCAGACATTCCGCACGCCGGAACACGGCCTCACGGCAGTTATTCTTCTTGTTCCTACACATAGGACATGCTATGAGATCAGGGCTGGGGCAATGGTGCTCCCGGCGCGGTTGGAGCCCGGCCCTGATCGGTATGGAAAGGACAAGCAGCGGATGTTTTGTACCGAAACGTTTCACGACGCGCACCGTCGACCGCGCCGTCGCCAATGACCTGATCGCCCGCTGGCATCGCCACCCCGGGCCGGTTCTGGTCGCAATGGACTGTGTGCTGCTACAGGAAGCCGGGCGCCCCTGCGGCGTTGGCGTACTCGGCAAGCCGTTGTCGGCGATCTTGGACGATGGCGAGACCTTGGAGGTGCGGCGCACGGCGACGAACGGGACCAGGCACGCCTGCAGCGCGGTTTTTGGGCGCCTGGCGCGGGTGGCAGCCCGCCACGGCGCTCTTCGCCTCGTCACGTACTCACGTGAAGGAGAGAGCGGGAGCAGCCTTCGGAGCGCCGGGTGGTGGCTCGACGAGGATTTTTACCGCGAATGGGACCTCGTCGGGACCAAGCTCGTTTCGTTGATCCGGCCGAAGGCGGCCATGCCCGCGGCCGCCCTGGGGGCGCCACGCTTCCGGTGGTGGAAGCTGCTGCCCGGGGCCTGCACCTTCGATGGCGCGCTTCGGCTCGGTGCCGCAGCAGCCAGGAGCGGCCAAATAACCGGCAACCCGTACCCGTTCGGGGGATCTGATGCCAAATGGTGGCCGCTCTGGCGCGAGGGCTTCGATTATCCCAATGCCGTTCCGGTCGCGGGAACCGCGGCGTGAACGCTGCCCCGCTGCCCAGGAACAGGCACGCATCCAGCCGCAGGAAGCCAAGCATGGCGGTCCAGGACCAGAAGCCGCTTGGCAACGCAGAGCCGTTCACCGAGGCGAGCCTGGCTGGCATGAGCACCGACGAGTTGCGGGCTGCCTGCAAGGCCTGCCGCTTGAGGGGCTACGGCAAGGCGTCGCGCGACACGCTGCGGCGGATGCTCGCCGAGTGGCAGCGGCAGCCGGGACGGTCTGTCCACTCGCCCGACGCGCCCGGCATTCCCGCTGATCCCGTGGCCTTCCTGCGGCTGGTCGGCCCGCTTGCCTTCGGTGAGGACTGGCAGACGCCCATGGCGCACGAGCTGGGGGTGACGCCGCGGCATCTGCGCTTCGTGCTGGCCGGCACGCGGAGGTTCTCTCCGGAGCTGTACCAGCGCGTCAAGGCGATATTACGACGCCGGCTGGACGAGCTGGAAACGCAGGCGGCCCGGCTGCGGCGCATTCTCGCCGGCGAGAGCGGGGCGGGAGCGGAATGAGAACCATGACGGAAACAGCGGACAGGCCCATGATCTTGGTGGCGCTGAGCGAGCGCGCGCCGGCAGAAGGCAGGAAATGCTGCGCCATGGGAACCGATCACGAGAGGAGCAACCAGCACCCTCCATGGCAGCACCAGCCACCAGGTACAAGCCCAGTCTCGCCGGCAGCAACAGCTACATAAGACCCCGTTTTGAAAGGTCGGCATAGCTGACGTGGCAGTCTGACCGGGAGCT
>CALMAB010000663.1 GCA_937858325.1 uncultured Acetobacteraceae bacterium | reverse complement strand
CCGTTGGGCGGTCCAGCCCCCGTCGCCGCCGGGGCGCGCCGGGCGTCATGGCGGCCTCGCCTGCCCCGCTTGCGTTGGGGACCGGTGGCTCCGTTCGGCGCCGGGTTCGCGCTGGCGGCCTGCCTCGCGCTTGCGCTCGTGCTGCCGCGCGCCGCGGGCGAGCTGCCCGATGCCGTGGTCGCCAGCCACATCCGCGCGCTGCAGCCGGGGCACCTGGCGGACGTGGCGTCCACCGACCAGCATACGGTCAAGCCGTGGTTCGACGGCCGGCTCGACTACGCGCCGCCGGTGAAGGACCTCAAGGCGGAGGGCTTCCCGCTTGCCGGCGGGCGGCTCGATTACCTCGCCGGCCGTCCAGTTGCCGCCTTGGTGTACCAGCGCCGCCAGCACGTGATCGAGCTGTATGCCTGGCCCGATGGCGGCCACCTGGACCACGGCCCCGCCGCCGGCAGCCGCAGCGGCTACAACTTCCTGCGCTGGAGCCGGGACGGGATGGCGTTCTGGGCGGTATCCGACCTGAACGCGCAGGAGCTGGCCGACTTCGTCCGGCTTTGGCAGGCCGGGTGACGGGGACGGACCGTGCAGATGCCCTCCGGCCAGCGTTCCTTGCCCTTGGCCGGGTGTCATGCCAACGACCCCTTGCCTCGCCCCTTGCGTCATTGCGAGCCGCCCTGGGGCGTGGCAATCCAGGGACCGCCAGCGCGGCGCCCGGTTTCCTGGGTTGCCGCGTCGCTGCGCTCCTCGCAATGACGCGGAAACGATGGATGCGAAGGGCGACCGATATCAGCCGGGGGAAAGCCCGATCAATCGGCAGGGGCGAGATCACTGTACGCCCCCACGGCGCAGGGCTGATCCGCTCGTCCGAAGCCGCGGGTGGCCGTCCCTTGCCGGCCTCCGAGATCAACGGAAACTGATCGGCGGCACCTGGGCGGCACAGGTTGGGTCAACCGCGCCCGACGGGTTGCGGATGAACGCCGCGACAAGAGCCTCACCGCAAGCTGACGACTGCTGGGCGCCGTGGCCCACATGGGCGAACTCGACCACCGTTGCTTTCGCGCCCAACTCGGCCGCCGCCAAATGGGCGAAAGCGGGCGGGGTGATCGGGTCGATAGCCCCTGCGAGAAGCAGGCTTGGCACGGCGGTGTTCCCGGCAATCACAGGAGGCGGACCAGGCGTTGACCATCCCTTGCACATACCGGCAACGAAACCGCTTCCGGGCGGATCGTCCAGGTTGTCGGACGGCGCCGCGTCCCGCCAAGTGGCCCGATCCCGGCACTCGACCGCCGCCAGGTCGCCTTGCGACATGGCGAGGTAACGCCGTGCGGTGTTGCCGATCAGCCCCTGCATCGCCATCGCCTTGCGATCCCGTGCAGCCTCAATAAATCCGGGCAGAACGGCCATAGCCTTGCGGGAGTACAACGCCCGGTTGACAACAAGGCGGAACACCTGCGCGCGCAGGTTCAAGGTTTCCACGCCAAGCCCAAGCGGCATGGGCACGGGCAGCGGCTCGGCATCCAGCCCCCGCACCGCTTCGTCGAAAGCCGCCGCAAGGCCGGGGTGCGCGGCCGTGCAAACCGCGTCGGTTTGGCAGGCGGCGAACAGCATGTCCAGCGCACGGCCGAACGTCTGCGAAGTTGTCATCGGCACCGGGTCAGGCGGCAAAACCGAATCGAGCACCACCGCGCGCAAGCTTTCCGGATGCAGCGCCATCATCGTCATGGCGACCGCGGTGCCGTAAGACAAAGCGTAGATGTTCCAGCGGCCGACCCCGAGCGCCTGCCGCACGGCCTCGAAGTCGGCAGCCGTGACGGCGGTGCCGAACCATTCGGGGCGCAGGTCAGCAGCGGTCATCTGTTGGCGGCAAGCGCCATAGGACTCCCGCCAAGCGCGCACCAACGCCTGCTGTTCAACTCCCGCCGCGAAGATTTCCAAGTGCCGCCGGGCCAGCCCTGGGCACAAAGCAGGTTCGGAGCGCCCGGCCCCTCGCTGATCCACCAGGATCAGGTCGCGGTCCGGAGCGACGACCTCCGCCTCGTGCTGGGCGATCAGCGCGGTCCGGCGGGTCAGCGGCGATCCGGGGCCGCCGGCGATGTAGGCAACCGGGTCGTCTTGGGGCCGGTCCATCGCCGCTTTGATGACGACGACCGCAAGCCTGAACGTTCCAGCTTCAGGCGAGCCGCGGTCGCGCGGAACGGCCACCGTGCCGCATCGCAGCCGAGGCGCGAGAACCGGCGTGATGCCCGGCAAGTCGCATGGCGTTTGCTGGAACAAGGCCGCGGCGCCCGTTTGCGCGGCGGCTTGGCCTGACGTGGCGAGGACGCCAAGGACCACGCCGGAAGCCATGCCGCGGCCGAGCGGAACCATGGCCGCCTTGAGGCACCCCGTCGCCTTTGCCAGCACCAAGATTACCGCCCCGCCGGCGCCGGCAGCCCCGCCGTCTCGGCCAGCGCCCAGGCAATGCCCGGCGCCCCCGCCAGAATGGGACCGCCCGCCGCAGCGCCGCCCGGCAAAAAGGCGTTCGTCGCCGCCCCAGCCTCGGTCAGGATCGCCAAGGCGGC
>CALMAB010000662.1 GCA_937858325.1 uncultured Acetobacteraceae bacterium | reverse complement strand
TCCGCGGCCTGGCCGGCTTCGACCAGCCGGCCGCGGTACATCACCGCGATCCGGTCCGACAACTGGCCGACCACGGCCAAGTCGTGCGAGATGAACAGGTAGGCCAGGCCGAACTCGTCCCGCAGGTCGGCCAGCAAGTTGACCACCGCCGCCTGCACCGAGACATCGAGCGCCGACACCGGCTCGTCGCACACGATGAAGCGCGGCTCGGTGGCGAGCGCCCGGGCGATTGCGACCCGCTGCCGCTCGCCGCCGCTGAGCTGGTGCGGGTAGCGCAGGCGATAGGCCTCGGGCAGCCGCACCATGTCCAGGAGCGCCGTGACGCGCCGGGCGCGGTCACGCGGGGGCGCCAGGCCGAACAGGGCCAGCGGGCGCTCCAGCGCCTCGCCGATGGAGAGCCGCGGGTTGAGCGAGGAGCCAACGTTCTGGAACACGATCTGCGCCTGGCGGCGGAACGGCGTCAACGCGCGGTCCGGCGCCCCGGTGATGTCCGCGCCGTCGAACTCCACGCTGCCCGCGGCCGGCCGCAGCAGGCGCAGCGCGTGGCGGTCACGGTCGGCGCAGGCGGGCGGGCCGTGCCTGCGCAAGCCGAGGAGCCGGCCCGCACCGGCATGTCCACCGGCACCAAGCTCGCGATCGGTGCCGGCGCGGCGGCCCTGTTCGACTGCTACGAGCTCGGCTGCTTCAACCATTCCGCGTCACAGCCTGGGCGCCCCGTTGCCGGAAGCGGCAGTCAGTCCCGCTGAATGCCCTCCGGCCAAGGCGCGCTTCAGGTCGCGCGCCCCCGTCCCGCTCATCTGCCGAGCAAGCAGACAGGGCGTGTCTGGGCGCCGCTCCGGCCCTCGCGCAGAACTCGTTCACCACCACCCAGAACCCTCCTGCGGGGAACTCAAGCCAGTTGACACCGAACACGTCGAACAGCCTGCCGCAGGCTGCCGGCACGGAACGGCCGACGCAGCAGCCGGGGTCCGCCGTCGGTGAGACAACGACGCAGCCTTCGGCGGCTCCGTCCGGGGGCGCAGCCACGGTCGCTCCCTCAGTCACACGATAAAACACCGTTTTGCCGGTACGCAGATGCGGCATCGCATGCCTGCGTGTGCGGCCGGCAAACGGCACCTTCCTCAAGCTCCGCGGCGCAAGGTGTTGATGCAAGACGGTTCGTCCTGTCTCGCACCGCTTACGACGCCCGAAGGGTTCCAGCCCAACATGCCGCCACGTCAAACGCACAGCATCCCGCCCTCTGCTGCCCACGTCCAGATGTGCCGCTAGGCGGGCAGGGCGTGCCTACCGCCGCGCGCATCTCCGCTTCGAGCCTGGGCCAGGTGCTGCGGCGCTGTTGCATGCGGGTGTTCGAGCAACGTTTGCTGGGCGAGGCGGCAGCCGTGGCGTTCTACGCCCTCCTTGCCGTCTTCCCCGCGCTCGCCGCCCTGATCTCGCTGTGCGGCCTCGTCATCGACCCGGCAACGGCGGCGGAGCGCTTCCAAAGCCTGGCCAACACGCTGCCGGCTGGGTCAGGCCAGATGGTCGCCCAGGTGCTGGACCGCACGGCGGCTCACGGCGGCCGACTGGGTCTCGGCATTGGCCTTGCCGCGGCGGCGCTCCGGAGCGCGACGGCCGCGTCCATGCAGATGTCCGGCGCGTTGAACCTGGCCTACGGCGAGGTGGAAAGCCGACGCCTGCTGCCCCTCGGCGGCACCGCTCTGCTGTTTGCGCTTGGCGCCATGGCCTTTGTCGCTCTCGCGTTGGGCGGTGTGCTGGCGGTGCCGGCAGCGCTGGGCGCCCAGGCCGGCCAAGGCGGCGACACGGACCAGCTGCTGCGCTTCCTGCGCTGGCCGGTCCTGCTGGCCGCGGTTTCCATCGCCCTTGCCCTCGCTTATCGCCATGGCCCGAACCGGGCTTGCCCGCGCTGGCGCTGGGTCAGCGGGGGCGGGGTCGTCGCGGCGGCCGCCTGGTTGCTCGGCTCGGCGGCCGTGTCCTGGTATGTCGAGCATGTGAGCAGTTTCGATTGGCTCTACGGCTTGGCCGGCGCCGTGCTCGGGTTCATGATCTGGGCCTGGGTGTCCTGCATCGCCGTCCTGGTCGGCGCCGCGCTCAATGCCGAACTTGAGCACCAAGCCAGGTTTAGCCTGGTTGTGACGCCGTCCTGCTGAGCGCTCACACCGACCAGGGCCGGACTTACCACGTCCACGACCGGCAGCACCGCATCCCCGACCTTGCCGGATGCACGCGAGGCGATCCGGACCCTTGGTGCGAGGACCGCACGCTGGAGGTCCTGACCGTCGTCAACCCACTCCTCAACCTGAACAAGAACCAGAACGAGCTTCTCGCGACGGGCACCGTTCAGGCGGTCAACTGGCGGGGCGGCAAGCGGCGGACGCAATCCCGTTTGCTGACGGCGCGAGACGACGCGGCCCCTGGCGGGCTGGCGAGCGGGGTCGCATCCGCCTCGACGGGCTTCCCATCTATCTCACCAGTGTGGGCCGGGGCGGAGGATTGCGGGTCCGTCTCCCGCAATGCGGGTTCCGAAACAGTCGTTGTGGGTCGGAGACACCGGATGGGATCATGGAATTTGGGCCGGGAACGCCCGATCATTGCAGGCCGAGGCACCGACAGTTGCGGGCTGGTACAGGTAGCGGCTGGACCGAACGCTTCAACTTACAGCGGCTTCACTACGACAGGGATCGCGATGGCAATGGCAAAGCCGACGACAAGTGGCGCGACCAGGCGCGATGGCGCGGCAGTGGCGACGCCGCCCGCCAAACGGCGGAGTTTGGCCGACTGCATGCCATGCACACCCGACAAAGCGACGACGAACACGAGCTTGGCAAAAAGCCAGCCGTCACGGAACCACCCGCCCACGAGCGCGAGCGTCAAGCCGAGTGTCCAGACGAGCAGCATGGCCGGCGTCGTCACCGTGCGGTCCCACCGATGGATCGCCCGTACCGTTTCGGCATGACCCGGCTGCGCCGCCCCCAGGAACACGGCAGCGCCCAGGACCCCAGCGAAGAAGGTGATCGCGGCTGCCACGTGGAACGCCTTCAGCCAGGCATAGGGATCGAAGGTCATCGCGTGCCGGCCTGTGCCGGTGCAAGCGCCTCCGCCTTGCGCCGGATCAGCAGCAGGTTGGCATATCCCGCGAAGGGCACGAACGCCGTGGCCACCAAGCGCAGCCACTCGGCCCGCCGCCAGCCGCCCCCTGCGACCGTTTGAAGAACGGTCCAGAGATAGGCGGCGAACGCAAGCCCATGGATCGGACCCATCACGGTCACGGCCACCGGCATCCCGGCCAGGTGCTTGAGCGGGACCGCCGCGCCGATCAGCAGGACCAGCGTGGTCGCCTCAATGAGCGAAGCGACCTCCAGCCGGCGGAGCTGCGCCAGTTCAAGCCGTATGTGCCCGGACCCAGCGAGCTCCGTCATGTGGGTTCGTGTCGGCGTCGTGTCCTGGCGGTTTCGACCGCCTCCTCGTTCATGTTGCCCATCGCTGAAAGCGCGGCTGCCGTCAGCTCCGGCCCGGCGGCATCTGGCGTGCCGCAATCGAACGGCGGCTTGGGATCGTGCTCCATCGAAAGCTGGGTCACCTTGGCCACCTGCTCGCCGCGCAGCCTGGCCAGAAGCGTCAGCCCGAAGTCGAGGCCCGCCGTCACGCCGCCGCCGGACATCCGGTTGCGGTCCTCCACCACGCGCTCCCGCACCACCTCTACGCCCATCGCCGCAAGCCCGCCGTAGGCCGCCCAGTGCGTCGTGGCCTTGTAGCCTCGCAACAGGCCCGCCGCCGCCAGGATCAGCGAGCCTGAGCAGACGGAGGTGACCCAGCCCGCCCGCGCGCCCCTGTCGGCCAGGAACTGCAGGGCCTCGGCATCCCCCATGACCGCGGCGGTGCCCATGCCGCCCGGCACGAACAGGACGTCCAGGTCGCCGGGGCAACTGGCGAACGTCGCCGTCGGCTGGATGGCGATGCCGGAATCCGCAGCAACGGTATCGAGGGTCTTCCAGACCAGGTGGGTCTGCCCGTGCCAGCCCAGGACGGTCTGCGGCCCGACCAGGTCCATCAGGGTCAGGCCGGGAAACAGCAGCATCCCGACCTGCAAGGGCAGGGGCTGCGGCGGTTGCGGGGCGAAGGGGCAAGTGAGCGGGCCGTCCATGGTGCTGACCTCCGGTTGTCGGCGCATCCAGCGCCCCTCACCAGTAGGCCCGGCGCCCCAGGGGCGTGAGCGGCTGAACGGCCACTCTCCGCTGATTTCCCGCCAACCGGCGGCGCCGCAACCAACGCCGGTTGACCTATGCCGCCCGGCGATGGTGCATGTGGATGCGGCGTGGCCGCTGGCATGAACGCACCGCTAGGGGACCATCCCGCCATGCACACCGTGGCCATCATCGCCCTGCACGGCACCATCCCGTTCGAGGTCGGCATCGCCTGCGAGGTGTTCGGCCGCGCGGCCGTGCCCGGCGTTGCCGAACCCTACCGCGTCCACGTCTGCGGCGAGGCCCGCGAGGTCAAGGCCGGCGCGCTCGACCTCCGCGTGCCTTGGGGCCTCGGCCATGTCGCGGGAGCTGACACAGTGCTGGTGCCGGGGGTCGCCAACCCGGGGGCACCCGTCGCCGACGAAGCCATCGCCACCCTGCGCGCCGCCGCGGCCCGTGGCGCGCGGGTGGCGTCCATCTGCTCGGGAGCGTTCGTGCTGGCCACGGCCGGGCTGCTGGACGCGCTGCGGGCCGCCCCGCACTGGCGCGCCGCGGCGGTGTTGGCTGCGCGCTCCCGCGCGGTCC
>CALMAB010000661.1 GCA_937858325.1 uncultured Acetobacteraceae bacterium | reverse complement strand
GCCTCAGCCGCGCTGGCAGGGGCGACCTACCTGCAGCAGCGCGTGCCCGGGCTGGTGCAGGCACGCGGCCTGCAGCCCGGCGCGGTGGCGGACATCGCCGGCGCCGAGTTGGGCAAGCTGCTGGCCTCAGCGAATTCCGAAGGAATTGCGCGGGATCCAAGTGTTGGACCCCCGGCATCAGACACCAAACCGCTGAAATAGGCTATGGTGCGAGGCGCAGCCGAGTGTTTCCGCACTGGCTGCGCCTCTAGCTCGATGCACCACCCCGGCAGCAGCGTCGAGATAGCCCCTTATGCGCTGCCGCATGAGGTTTTTGCAGTGCCTATCGCTGTTGATCTGACAGGCAAGCAGTTTGGCCGCCTAACTGTTCTGCGACTTTCCGGACACAACATCCATCGTCAGCGCGAGTGGCTTTGCCGGTGCGCGTGCGGAACCGAGCTGGTTCTTCCGTCAGTGCGCTTTCGAACTGGTAATACCTCGTCGTGCGGCTGCCTGAAACGCGAGGTGAACAGGCTGCTAAACCTCTCGCATGGTGCCAGCGGCGGTGCAAATGCGGGCTATGCGCAGTTCCCAGGCGCATACAAGTCTTGGCTGGCGATGCGCGCGCGGTGCCTCAACCCTGGCGCGGTCCAATATCACCATTATGGCGGCCGGGGTATCACGGTTCACCCGCGATGGTTGGCGAGCTACGAGGCGTTTCTTGCCGACATGGGCGAACGTCCGGCCGGCACGTCATTGGATCGCATCAACCCGAACCGCAATTACGAACCTGGCAACTGCCGATGGGCTACCCGGGCAGAGCAGGCTCGCACCTAGCGGTCCCACCGCCACGTGATCGTAGCGGGTGTTTCGATGGCCTTTGTGGATGCTTGCGCGACGCTTGGACTGAACTATGGCTCGATGCGCCAAATCGCATATCGAACCAAGCTGACGCCGCAGCAGGTTGTTGACGAGTTCATTTCAGGCAAAAGGAAAAGTCAGATTGCTGGACGGTGATTTTGAGGCCTGCTTGCGTTTCGTGCTGGCCCGTGAGGGCGGGTTTGCGAACCATCCGGCCGATCCCGGGGGCGCCACACAGGCTGGCGTAACCCTCGCCACGTTCAGGCAGTGGGTCGATGATCCGGCGGCAACCATAGATCAGCTACGCGCGATCAGCGATGCGCAGCTTGCAGCCCTTTATTCAGTGAACTACTGGATGCCGCTGCGTTGCCAGGACCTGCCGTGCGGCGTGTCGCTCATGGTTATGGATCACGGGGTCTTGGCCGGCGTCCGACGTTCGGCCATGCTGCTGCAACAAGCGGTCGGCGCTACGACGGACGGCTGGATTGGCCTGGCGACACTTGCGGCCGTGCACCGGATTCCGGTGTCCGCGCTCATCGACACGCTAGGGCGCTTGCAGGACCACTACTACCGTGGTTGCGCTGCGTTTCCGATCTTCGGCAAGGGATGGCTGGCTCGGCTTGCGCAGCGGAAGGCCACGGCCTACTCCGCAGCGCGCGCCTCGGCGCTGCCGCCGACCCTCACTGCTTAAACCTCGCACCAGTGCGTGACAGAGGCCGCGCTCACGTGCGGCCGAGCAGATCGTCCACCAGCGAGCGCGCCAGCCGGTCCGGCGAGCACCAGTCCTCATCCACGCGCCCCCTCGGCAAATACACGTTCAACGCCGCCGCTTTCGCTCGGCAGCCGTTCATGCTCCGCGCGCGCATGTGCGGGATCGCCAGCACGAGGACATCATGCTCGTCGAGCATGGCCAGGATATGCGGCGGGCTTCTCTCGTCGATGTCGGCGGGATAGGCGTTGATCGCATCCTCGATTTCCAGAAACCGCGCGCACAGCCGGATCAGCACAGCATCTGGCTCGCCGATACCCGAAGCGTTTGGGGTTGGGACAGGCGCAGCGGCCGACGTCGCCGCGAGGGCCGCTACGCCTGTGAACAGGGCGCGGCGGGATGGTGTATGCTTGTCGTCAGCCTTGGGCATGGGTCGCTCCGTGCTTGGGGTCAGGCCGGGCAGGGTGCTCGCAACACCCCGTCCGGCCGCTTTAGTGATGCAGATAATCATATACTCAGCGTTAGTGCGTCAATGACTTTCTGCTTCACAAACTCAGCGTCCCCAAGTAGGGTCGGCACATGGGCCGCCCGAAGACCATGGCTGGACGCAAGATCGTGTCGCTTACGCCCGAGCTTCAGAAGGCGGTTGAGGACTTCCGCTTCGAGCAGCGGATCAAGACGGAATCCGACGCACTCCGCCGGCTCATCGAGTTGGGTCTGCAAGCCCTGCGTGGAAATGCGGATAAGGAAAGCTGACGTATGACGGCTGACTTCAGCCGTGTGGTGCTGCCGCACGGACCGCCGGGCGCGCATCGCCTGACCCTGCCACCGCAGCAGCCCGGCGACATCCTTGATGCGCTGTTCATCGCGGCGGCCAAGCAGGGGTGAGCGAAGTCCTAACACACAAACCGCAATGACAGCGCCGATCCGCACCATGCTCCGGCAGTATCGCCTACTGGCGGGGATCGACCAGAAGGAGCTTGCCGAGAGGATTGGCGTCTCAGCGTCATCACTGTGCCGCTTCGAGGCAGGCAAGAGCATGGATGAACAGGGAACAGTCAGGCGGATAGCGTGGCTGTTTCAGCAGGCACCTCAACCCCCGCTTTAAGACCTGCGCTGACGCCGCTACGATGAGCTGGTAAACCGGTAGAAACTTGTAGGGGCGTCATGGATGAGGCAACCGACAACGGCGCGCTGACCGGCGTGCTTGAGCCGACAGAGCCTTGGACGATCAAGGCGTTTTCCCGGACACTGCGCCTTGCTGCCGTCAACGCGGCCCGTCTGGAAGGCGTGACCACCGGGCAATGGCTGGAGCGGTGCGTTCGGGACCGGCTAGAGATGGACGGAGCAGGGATCGAGAAAGCTTTTTCGGCGTCCGGTGCTGCACCAGCATTTACGCCGCCACCGCTCGACCTGGCCGGTCTGGCGCAGCTCCTGGGCGCGCTGGGCACCATGCCGGAGGGCGGGCTGCGGCGCGAAACCGTGCGGACCACGCGCGCCGTGCTGCGGCAGGCCCGCGGGCTGGCGCCGGTGAGGGGCGGAGCGCGCAAGCCGTCAGGCCGGCCGCAAGCCGTTATCCCGCCTTCAGCTTGACAACCTCGCATCGCGGCGAGTGCTTGCTCGCCATGTGTCGCGCCAGGTTAGCGAACGTGCGGTTGCAGTCGGGACAGACCCCGTGCCGCACGCGTTTCTCGACGCGCCGGCGCTGCCGGGCTTCTTCGGCCCAGCCTTCCTCAGCCTTGCGCCAGGATGCCCGCAATTCGCGGGCCTCGTCCTCGGCGCGCGCCTGCTGTTGCTTGAGAAGGTCCCGTTCGCGTCGAAGACGGCTCGTCTCGCTTTCGCCTTCGGGCCAACCGATCCTGTGGCCGTTCGGACAGTGCGAAAAGCCGCCATGCGTCCGCTGGTTATCTCGGATCACCTTGGGCACCGTGAGCGCCACCCCGCACATGCAGCACTCGTCGATTTCGCAGAGCGTGCCACGGATGATGATAGTCTGATCGGTCATGGGACCGATCATCGGGCGATGCCTATCCTGTCTGTCAACCGACCGGAGGTTGCACCCGCTGCGCAAGGCCGAGCCGACGCCTCGCGCAATTGGCGGAGCCAATTCGCTGGGCTGCTTCGCCTGAAGGCATAAGGGTGGCGCGGCGCCGAGGCCGGTGCAGCACCAGGACCAGCGCGGCAACCGTCAGCAGCATCCCTGCCGCGGCCCAGGCTGAAGGCAGCCCGGCGGCAGCAGCGATATCGCACAGCGATTTGCGCGAGATCTGTGCCAACTGGTCGAAGTCGAAACGCATCGCAGCGGTCCCCGGCGTTGCGGATCATGCCAATACTACAACGTTCCATATTGCGATGCGATGCTCGTCCTAAGCATCCTTACGCCCGATCCGCGCGCCGGAAACCACCATTGTGACCTTGGTGGACTGGCACATGGCGCAGCGCCACTTCAACTCGATCAGCGGCAGATCGCCATGGCCGCCGGCGATGATCACGGGCAGGTCAGCATCGACGCTGCGGTCGCAAGCCTTGCAGATCAGCACCACGTCAGCATTGCCGAGAATGCTGCGCGCCGTGGGCAGCGGTCCACGGGACTCTACCGACCTGCGCCGCTCCTTCATTCCTCGTCTCCGTGCCGTCGTTGAGGCGCCTTGCGCGGCCCTTCCAGCAACGCCTCCGCAGGCACGGCGCCGAACAGCAGCAGGTCGGCCCAGGCCTGCGCCAGCTCCCGGCGGCGCGGCATCCGCTCGGCCCGGTTGTAGGCCGCCTCGATGCGGTCCTTCGGGCTGTGCGCCAGCATGAGGTCGATCACCGCCCGGTCGCCCGGGAAGCGCTCGTTCATGACCGTGCTGAAGGTGGCCCGCCACCCGTGCGGCACGTGGCGGCCGCGGTAGCCCAGCCGGATCAGGAAGTAGCCCATCGCGTTCTCGGACATCGGCGAGCGCACGCTGCGCAGGTTCGGGAAGGCAAGCCGGCCTCGCCCGGTCAGCCGGCGGATCGCGAGGAGGCATTCGACGGCCTGGCGGGACAGCGGCACCGCGTGCTCGCGCGCCATCTTCATCCGCTCGCGGGGGATCAGCCAGGTGGGCGCGCGGCCCTCCAGGTCCTGCAGCTCGTCCCAGCGCAGGCCGCCCACCTCGCCGGGCCGGGCCGCGGTAAGCGCCAGGAAGCGCAGCGCGACCTTGGTGGTGGGTTGCCCGGGCGTCGCGTCCGACCGGGCCAGCAGCGCGCGCGCCTCTTCCAGGTCGGTCAGCGCCGGGCGGTGG
>CALMAB010000660.1 GCA_937858325.1 uncultured Acetobacteraceae bacterium | reverse complement strand
GCTTCCGAGCAGTTGCGCGGGCAGCCGGCGGTGGCGAGCTTCATCTTGGCCGGGCTGTCGATGCCGCGGAACCGGCGCTCGATCTTGGTCGCCAGCCCCATGCTGTCGCCCAGGCCGAAGCGGCAGAACTCGGTGCCGATGCAGCTCTTGCAGGTGCGGTAGCTCTTGCCCCAGGCGGTGCCGGCCGGCATGTCGAGGTCCTGCCACACGCCGGGTAGGTCGGCCTTGGGAATGCCCACCAGGTCGATCCGCTGCCCGCCCGTGAGCTTCACCAGCGGCACGTTGTACTTCACCGCGACCTCGGCGATCCGCATCAGCTCGGCCGGCGTGCAGACGCCGCCGGGCATCTCCGGCACCACGGAGAAGGTGCCGTCCTTCTGGATGTTGGCGTGGACGCGGTCGTTGATGAAGCGGGCGTCGCGCTCGTCCTCGTACTCGCCGGCCCAGATGGTGGCGAGCAGGCTCGCGAGCGGCGGCTTGCTGGCCGCGTCCTCCCCCGTGGGCGACAGCGCCGCGAACACCGCGGACACGGAGCGCAGGCCCTGCTCCTTGATCTTGGCCACCAGCTCCGGCTTCGCCAGCGGGATGGCGGGCACGTAGTAGTGGATGCTCGGGTCCTCCTCCGCCTGCCCGCCGCAGAACCACTCGACCAGCTCGTTCACCAGACTTTTGCAGGAGCCGCAGCCCATGCCGGCACGGGTCGCCTTCATCACCGCGCTGCCGCTGCGCGCGCCGCCGGAAACGCAGGCTCCGATGGCGGCCTTGCTCACGCCGTTGCAGTTGCAGACCTGCGCGTCCGCCGGCATCTCGTCCAGCGTCACGGTTTGCGGTGGGGCGCCGAGGTCGAACAGCAGCTCCAGCCGCTCGTCCGGCAGGCGGGCGTCGCGGTCGAACGCCTGCATCAGGTAGGCGGCCTTGCTGATGTCGCCCATCAGGATGCCGCCGACCAGGCGCCCATCGCGCACGATCAGCTTCTTGTAGGTGCCGCGCTTCGGCTCGCTGAACTGGATCACCTCGTCGGCGTCGCTGGCCGGCTCGGTGATGCCCATGCTCGCGAGTTCAACGCCCATGACCTTCAGCTTGGTGGCGAGCTTGCTGCCGAGATACTCGGCCCCCGTGTTGGCGCCCGTCACCTGGTCCGCGAACACCTTGGCCTGGTCCCAGAGCGGCGCGACGAGGCCATACACCTTGCCGCGGTGCTGCACGCACTCGCCCACCGCGTAAACGTGCGGGTCGTCCGGGCAGCGCATGGTGTTGTCCACCACGATGGCCCGCTCCACCGTCAGCCCGGCGCGGCTGCCGATCTCGGCGTTCGGGCGGATGCCGGCGGACACCACGACCATGTCGCAGGCCAGCCCGGTCCCGTCCTTGAAGCGCAGGCCGGTCAGCGTCCCGTCCTCCAGCACCAAGCCGGTCGTCATCTTGCCGGTGTGTACCTGGACGCCCATGCCCTCCATGGCGCGGCGCAGCATGGCGCCGCCGGTGGCGTCGAGCTGCATCTCCATCAAGTGTTGGCCCAGGTGGACGACGTGGACCTCGCAGCCGTGGTTCAGCAGGCCGCGCGCCGCTTCCAGCCCCAACAGGCCGCCGCCGATCACCGCGGCACGCTTGCTGCGGGCCGCTTGCGCCACGATGGCGTTGCAGTCGTCAATGCCGCGGAACGCGAACACGCCGGGGTGCAGGCGACCGTCCTCGGCCCAGATGCCCTCCATCGGCGGAATGAAGGCGCGGCTGCCGGTGGCGATCAGCAGGATGTCGTACTCTTCCTGCACGCCGTTGTCGGCCGTCACCACCCGGGCCGCGCGGTCGATATGCGTCACGCGGGCGCCGCTGTGCAGGCGGATGTTGTGCTCCTTGTACCAGTCCAGCGGGTTGATGAAGATCTCGCTGTGGTCCTGCTGGCCGCTCAGGATGTTGGACAGCAGGATGCGGTTGTAGTTGCCATACGGCTCGTCGCCGAACATGGTGATGGTGAACAGCTCCGCGCCGCCGCGGGCCAGCACCTCCTCCACGGCGCGGGCGCCCGCCATCCCGTTGCCGATCACCACCAGCTTGCGCACGATGCTGCCGAACGTCATGCCATCCATGATTGCCCCCTAGATCTCGACCAGGCCGACATCGAGCGCCAGCGTGCCCCCGGCGCCAGACGGCGCCGCGACCAGCAGTTCGAGCTGCGTGTCGGGCGACAGGTCCTCGACGACGACCAGCGGGATGTGCACGGCGCCCTTCGCCCCGATGGGAAATACGCGCATGGGCGTGCCGTCCCGGGTCAGCACGACGGCCACCATCTCGGACGCGCTGCTGCCGGCGCGGAAATAGATCATCTGCGCGCGACGGTCGCTGGGCACGCTGTAGGTCACGCCCAGGGGCACCGGCGAGTCGTAGCCGCGGCCGTCGAACGCATGCATCCCCGTCAGGATGCGGGGGGTGCTTTCTCTCATTCGGTCTCTCCTGTGAGCGCCGGCGCACGGTCCAGGCGGACGGCGCAGGCCTTGTACTCGGGGATGCGCGACACCGGATCGAGCGCCGCGATGGTCAGGTGGTTGGCGTTGCCCTCGCCGCTCCAATGGAACGGCACGAACACGGTGTCCCGGCGGATGTCCCGGGTCAGGCGGGCCGCCATGCGCGCCTCGCCCCGCCGGGTCGTGAGCCGCACCGCGTCGCCGGCCTGGATGCCGTGCTGGCGCGCGGTGTCGGGGTGGATTTCGGCAAACGCGGCGGGTTCGGCGGCGGCGAGTTCGGGGATGCGCCGGGTTTGGGTGCCGGTCTGGTACTGCGCCAGCACGCGCCCGGTGGTCAGGACCAAGGGGAACTCGGCGCAGGGCTGCTCGGCGCTGCCGCGGTGCTCGACCGGGTGGAAGCGGGCCAGCCCGTCGGGATGGGCGAAGCGGTCGGCGAACAGCCGGGGCGTGCCGGGATGGGCGGCGTCCGGGCAGGGCCAGAACAGCCCGGCCTCGTCCTGCACCCGGTCCCAGGTCGCGCCCGCGTAATCGGCCGCGCGACCTCCGGC
>CALMAB010000659.1 GCA_937858325.1 uncultured Acetobacteraceae bacterium | reverse complement strand
CGCTTACAACTGCGTCGAGTGGGCCGAGATCTACGCCGCGACCGCGAAGGCGGGGCTGGTCGCCGTGCCCGTCAACTTCCGCCTGCTCGGCCCCGAAATGCGCTTCATCGTGGAGAACGCGGACGCTTCCGCCCTGATCGTGCAGGACGAGCTGCTGGGCGTCGTCGAGGAGGTCCGCGCGGACATGCCCGTGCCGTCCGGGAACTTCATCCACTTCGGCGAGCGCCCCTGCCCCGCCGGCTTCCGCGCCTACGAGGACCTCATCGCCGCGGCCGGCAGCGGGGAACCCGGCGTTTCGGTGCAGCCGTCCGACCCGTGGATGCTGATGTACACCTCGGGCACCACAGGCCACCCGAAGGGCGCGGTCCGCAGCCACCGGGGCGGCGCCCTGCTGTCCCTCGTCACCGAGGTCGAGCTTGGCATCAACCGCGATGACGGGGCCTTGCTCGTCATGCCGATGTGCCACGCGAACTCGCTCTATTTCTTCGGCGCGTTCAGCTACTGCGGCGCCGCGACGACGATCTACTCGCGCAAGAGCTTCGACCCCGAGCACTGCGTGCGAACGCTGGCGGAGGGCGGGACGACGTTCTCCTCCCTGGTGCCGACCCATTACACCATGATGCTCGGCCTGCCGGCGGCGGTGCGCGAACGGTATAACCTGGATCGCGTCACCCGGCTCATGATCTCCTCCGCCCCGGCGCGGCCCGAAACCAAGCGCGCCGTGATGGAGATGTTCCGCCATTCCGGCCTGTTCGAGCTGTACGGCGCGACCGAGATCGGCTGGGCCACCATGCTCCACCCGGCGGAGCAGTTCACCCACCTCGGCTCGGTCGGGCGCGAGTGCGTCGGCTCCGTCCCGATCCGGCTGCTGGACGAGGCCGGGCAAGAGGTGCCGGACGGCCAGCCCGGCGAGCTTTACGCCTGCACGCCCTATTTGTTCGACGGCTACTGGGGATTGCCGGAGAAGACCAAGGAAGCATTCCGGGGCGAGCATTGCAGCGTGGGCGACATGGCGCGGCGCGATCCGGACGGGTTCATCCACCTCGTGGACCGCAAAAGCAACATGATCATCTCCGGCGGCGAGAACGTTTACCCGTCCGAGGTAGAGGCGTCGCTCGGCGCGCACCCGGCGGTCCGGGACGTGGCCGTGGTCGGCCTGCCCGACCCGAAATGGGGCGAGCGCGTTCACGCCGTCGTCGTGCTGCACGAGGGCGCGGCGCTGGACGAGGCCGGGCTGCTCGAATGGAGCCGGGACCGCATGGCCGGCTACAAGCGCCCGCGCTCCTACTCCTTCGTGCTGGACGAGGACATGCCGCGCAACGCCTTGGGCAAGGTGCTTTACCGGGTGCTCAAGGCGCAGCTTGCGGGTGGGCCGGGCAAAGGGGGATAGAGGATGGCGGCCATGACGATACATCCCGACAGCGTGGCCGCCCTGGTGGCGCGCCTGCTCAAGCGGCGCGGCGTGGAGCGCGTGTTCGCGCTGTGCGGCGGCCACATCATGCCGATCTGGATGCGGCTCGACGCGGAGGGCATCCGCATCATCGACGTGCGGGACGAGCGGGCCGCCGTCCACATGGCCCAGGCGCACGCGGAGCTGACGGGACAGCTTGGCGTCGCCCTCGTCACCGCGGGACCCGGCGTGACCAACGCCATGACCGGCATCGCCAACGCCCACGTGTCCCGCGCGTCCGTGCTGGTGATCTCCGGCACCAACCCGCGCCCGCAGGAGAACCGCGGCGGCCTGCAGGATCTCGACCACACCCACCTGGTGCGGACGATCACGCGCTACGCCCGCACCGTGCGCGAGCCGGACCTCGCGCTTGCGGAACTCGACGAGGCCATCGCGCGGGCGGAGGGCGAGGGCGGCGAGCCGGGTCCGTCCTACATCGACTTCCCCGCGGACACGCTGCGCGCCCGCGTGGCGGGTCCGGTGCAGATGGAGGAGCACCTGCGCGCAAAGCCGCGCCCCGTCATGCCGCCCGACCCGGCCCGGATCGCCGAAGCGGCGGACCTGCTGTGGTCGGCACGGCGCGTGCTGGTCATCTCCGGGCGCGGCGCGCGCGGGGCGGGTCCGGAGCTGGTGGCGCTGCTGGACCGCCTCGGCGCCGTGTACCTCGATACCGGGGAAAGCCGCGGCCTGGTGCCGGACGCGCATCCGTCGGTCGTCGGCGCGATGCGCGGCGCGGTCATGGGCGACGCCGACGTGGTGCTGACGGTGGGGCGCCGGCTCGACTTCCAGCTTGCCTACGGGTCGCCGGCGGTGTTCGGGCAGGCGAAGTTCGTCCGCGTCGCCGACGCCACGGCGGAACTGCGCGACAACCGGCGCGGGACCGTCGAAATCCTCGCCTCGCCCAAGGAGGCGCTGCGCGCCTTGGTGGCGACTGCCGGCAACCGGGCGTCAACGGTGGACCGGGGCTGGGCGGAGACGCTGCGCGCCAAGCACGAGGAGCGGGCGCGCAAGCTGCGCCATTCGATGGCCGCGGCGGCGCCGGGCAGCGACGGCCGGCTGCACCCGAACCGGGTGCTCGCGGCGGTGCAGGACGCGATGGGGCCGGACGCGGTCGTGGTCACGGATGGCGGCGATTTCCTGAGCTTCGCCCGCGTCGGCCTGTCCGCGCCGGCGATGCTCGACCCGGGGCCGTTCGGGTGCATCGGCGTCGGCGTGCCCTACGGCATCGCGGCGAGCCTCGCCTTTCCGGACCGCCCGGTGGTCGTGGCGACCGGGGACGGCGCGTTCGGCTTCAACGCCATGGAGGTGGACACGGCCGTCCGCCACAAGGCGCCCGTGCTGATCGTCGTCGCCAACAACGGCGCGTGGCAGATCGAGGTACATGACCAAACCGTCACCCACGGCAAGGTGGTCGGCACGCGGCTGCAGTTCAGCGACCACGCCGCCATGGCCCGCGCCTTTGGGATGCACGCGGAGCGCGTGGAAACCGAGGAGCAGCTCCAGCCGGCCATCGAGCGGGCGTTGGCCCGCCGCCCGGCGCTGCTCGACGTGGTGGTCACGCCGGAGGCCGTGTCCTCCGACGCGAAGACCGGGCTGGCCTGGGTGCCCGACCTGCAGCCTCTCGCCGCCTGGGACGAGGCCGAGCGCAAATGGCGCGGCGGCCCCGCCGCGGGCGTCACGGCATGAGCACCGCGCCCACCCGGTAGCACAGCGCCGCCACCAGCCCGGCGGCCGGCAGCGTGATGCCCCAGGCCACGACGATGCTGCGCGCCACGCCCCAGCGCACGGCGGATGCGCGCCGGGCCGCGCCGACCCCCACGATGGATCCGGTGATCGTGTGCGTCGTGGACACGGGCACGCCGAGCCAGGTCGCCCCGAACAGCGCCGCCGCCCCGCCCGTTTCCGCGCAGAAGCCCTGCATGGGCGTGAGGTGCGTGATGCGCGAGCCCATGGTGCGGACGATGCGCCAGCCGCCGCACAGCGTGCCGAGCGCCATGGCGGCCTGGCAGCTCAGCACCACCCAGAACGGCACGGAGAAGCCGCCGGCGAGCCGCCCTTGCGAATACAGCAGCACGGTGATGATCCCCATCGTCTTCTGCGCGTCGTTGCCGCCATGGGCCAGGCTCAGCAGCGAGGACGACACGAACTGCAAGATGCGGAACCGCCGGTCCACCGCGAAGGGCGTGGCGCGGACGGCCAGCCAGGACACGGCCAGCACCAGCGCCATCGCCATGACCAGCCCCGCCGCCGGCGACAGCACGATGGCTGAGCCGATGGTCCCGAGGCCGCGCCAGATCACCGCCGACCAGCCCGCCTTGGCCACCGCCGCCCCTACCAAGCCGCCGACCAGGGCATGGCTGCTGCTGGACGGGATGCCGAGCCGCCAGGTGACCACGTTCCACACGATTGCGCCGGACAGGGCGCCGAAGATGACGGCCGGATCGACGATGCCGGGATCCACCACGCCGCTGCTGATGGTCGCCGCGACGTGCAGGCCGAACACGGTGAAGGCGATGAAGTTGAAGAACGCCGCCCACAGCACGGCGGTGAAGGGCCGCAACACCCGGGTGGCGACCACGGTCGCGATGGAGTTGGCGCTGTCGTGCAGGCCGTTGAGGAAGTCGAACAGCAGGGCGACCGCGATCAGGCCGGCCAGCACGGGCGTGCCGACGAGGGCTTGGCTCATGGGCGCCCTCAGACCTGCTCGACGACGATGCCGTCGATCACGTCCGCCACGTCCTCGCAGCGGTCCACCACGGCTTCCACCAGGTCATAGACCTTCTCGACCGTCAGCTTGTAGCCGGGCGAGCTGTCGCCGGCGAACAGGGTGCGCAGGCCGCGGTCCATCAGCTCGTCCGCCTCGCCCTCGATGCGGCGCACCGCGACCGACATCGCGTTGAGCCGGTCCACGCTGCGGTCGATGTCGCCCAGCAGCGGCATCCCGTCGCGGAGTTCCGTCGCCGCCCGCACGGCGCAGTCGGCCATGCCCTCCATCTCCGGCGTGAACGCGACGCCGTAGCGCACCATGCGCCGCCCGGTGTCCTTCATCAGGTCGATGGTGTCGTCCAGCGCAGTGATCAGGTCCAGGATCTGCGACCGGTCGAACGGGGTCACGAAGGTGCGGTGGATCGCCAGCACGGTGTCGCGCGTCACCTGGTCGGCGGCTTCCTCCAGCCGGCTGATTTCCGCCGCGTGCTGCTCGGCCCGGCCGTCGCCGGACATCAGGGCGCGGAACGCCTCGGCCGCCGGCACGATCAGCCGCGAATGCTCGCAGAACCGCTCGATGAACTTTTCATCGTGCGGCATCAGGGCGCGGAACGTGCGGAGCAGGGCGCCGGACCGCAGCGGATTCATCGCGGAACCGCCGCGGTGGGGCGGGTTTGAACGGGTTGGCAATCGGTCACGCTGGAGTCTCCGGGTCTTGGAAGGGATAAGGGCTTGCGTCGCCGCCGGCTCACCCGGCGCCGTCGTCCGCCTTGGGCAGCTTCTCCGCCATGCCGAGCAGGGCCTCGCGCCGGTCCATCTCGGCCCACACCTCGTCCGGCGCCACGCCGAGCGCGGACCACAGCACGACGAGGTTGTAGAGCAGGTCCGCGCTTTCGTTGACGAACCCGGCCCGCTCCTGCCGCACCGCGTCGATGGCGGTCTCGGCGGCCTCTTCCATCAGCTTCTGCGCCATCTTGGGCACCCCGGCCCCCAGCAGCTTCGCCGTGCGCGGGCTGGCGTGCCCGCCGGCGCGCACCGCGTCCACCGCGCGGGCCAGGCGAGCCAGCCGGTCCTCGTGGCCGGCCGCAGCCGGAACGCTTGCCGGCTTCGCGGCCAAGGCACGGCGCTTCCGCTTCTTGGGCGGCTTGGCGCTTTTTGCCCGCTTGGGCGCCCTGCCGTCCTGCGATGCC
>CALMAB010000658.1 GCA_937858325.1 uncultured Acetobacteraceae bacterium | reverse complement strand
CGTTGGTGACGATCACCACGCTGCCGGCCGCGACCGACACATGCGACAGGTCGGTCAGCGCCGTCTTGCTGCCCTTCGGGTTGGCGGCGCTGACCTCAACCCGGTAAAGCCCGGTGGTCGGCAGGCCGCTCCTGCTGAGGTCCACCGTGTAGCCCTGCGACAGGTTGGTGTCGATCAGGGCCGTCGAGAACGCCCCGTTGTCCGTCGTCGTGTAGCCCACCAGGCCCGGCATGTTGCTGGGCATGGTCGTCTGCACGAGGTTGCCGGGCATATAGGCCGTGAGGTCGGCCAGGACGACGCCGACCGGGTTGACGTGATAGTCGCCCGCGTGCCCGAACACCGAGTAGGCGCTGTCGTTCTGCACGTCCCACAGCGCGCCCATGGTCATGTTCGTGTTGGAATGGATCATCCCGTAGGTGGTCGCCGCCGCGGCGACCGCGCCCACCATGCTGGCGTTGGCCGGGTCGTTGTAGTCGCCGCCGTCCACGTTGTACTCGCCCAGGAACAGCGGCACGCTGTCGGGGATGCCGGCCGCCCGCATCTGCGCGCGCACCGCCTGCGCTTGGCCCTGCACGCCCATCGCGTCGTTCACGACCTGCTGGTCGGACTTGGCCCCGCTCGACCCTTCCACGTACTGGTGCCAGGACACGAAGCCGATGTTCTGGCCGGCGATCCGGAAGAACGTCTGCATGTCGTCCTGGTGGTACCAGGACTCCGAAAGGCCGCCGAGCTTGTAGGAGGGATCGACCGACTTGAGCGCCTGCGCCACCACGTTGAACGTGTTGGCCAGGTCCGTGACGTTCAGGTGCCCGTCCGGCTCGTTCACCAGCTCGTAGTTCGGGACCGGCTCGCCCTTGTCGATGAAGTGCTGGGCGATGCCCTTCACCATGCCGGCGTAGAGCGCCTGGTCGGCGGGATCGGCGATGTTCAGCCACGAGGGAAAGCCGAGGGTGACGATCTGCGTGCCGGTCTGGTCGTTGAAGAAGCCCTTGAGGTTGGCCTGCTGGCCCAGGAACGTGTCGATGCGCGAGAAGTCCGGCGTGGACGCCGATGCCCGGGACGGGAACATCAGGTCCATCATCGTGTGCAGTTCCCAGTTGTGCCGCAGCAGGTCCGTCGGATACTGGTCCGCGACCGCCTGGAACGCCGGGTCGGCGTAGGACTGGTAGCTCCAGTTCGGCGTGCCCATCGTGGTCGCCAGGCCGAACTCGCCGCCGGTGACGACCTGGCCGGTCTCGGTGCCGAGGTTGACCTGCACGACGCCAGCCTTGGCGGCAGGGCCGGCATCGGATGGAGCGATGGGCGACACCGGCAAGGTGGTCGCCAGCTTGGACGTGGTGGTGGCCATCTCGACGTCTCCTTTTGCGGGAAATCAGGAACGGGCGGTTGGACGGGTTGCCGGGTTGGTGGGCGTCTTCACCGCACTGCGCGTGCAGGTGGCGCCGGCGGGAGCGCCATGTCCCGCACTTTGCCGCTGGCCTGCGACGGTGCCGCCGCCGCGATGCCGCCCAGCACGGTCACGACGGCGAGCAGGGTGCGGAGCGGCATGGCCCGGGGCAGGCGGGAAGAGTGGGGATCGACCTGGCAGCAGACCTCGACGGTGCAGGTGTCGGGATGGATTACCAAGGTGCGGCCAGTCACCTGGCTGTTGATCTGCCGCCAAACCTCGTGTGCGGGAACATCCAGGACCTCGACGGAGACCTCGATCGGCCAGGTGTCCAGCAGCGTGGGCGCCCGGAGCGGGATGCATGCGTAGCCGATGCGCCCGGCAAACACCGAAGCCGCTTCGTCGAGCGTGCCGGCGTATGAAAACGAGATGCGGCGCAGCAGCGCGGGCGGCAGGGCGAAAGGGACGCCGCGGGCGCGGCCCGTTGCGACCTGGTCCTCGAAACAGCCCAACATGGCGGCGCTCAGCACGGAACGGCGGCTACGCATGGTGCAGTACCTCCACCTGTTGGTGTGACGGATCAGCCCACGCCGCGGCCCGGGTGCCGGCGAGCGATGCCGAGCGCCTGGACAATCCATCGGCTGGGCGAAGAAGGACTTTCATGACGCCCGGCGCACGTCGGAGCGGATGAGCATTGCGACTTGGCCAAGATGGAACGCTGCGTCCACGTCGGCAGCGTCCCTGGCGATAAGAAGCAACTCCTCCGCCATCGAGTCGGCGACCTGAGTTCGCTTCGGGGTCGGGGTGAGAGCTAGCCTCATGCTTGCAAGTGCGCGGGCCGTGTTCACGAGCACCTCGACAGAGGGGACCGGTCGGCCTGCGAACTCCAACACGCTGCGTTCAGCCATGGCCCACCTCGCACATGGCTCCTGTGGTGCGTCGAGCGCGGGTAGAGCGGAGGGATGGGGCGTTGTTGCCCTCTTCGTGAGTACCGCAGGCTGGCCCGCCTCAACCTGCCTCAGCAGGTTGGGGTCCTTGATGATGTCGCACCGATGCAACCTATGTCGCATGAGTGCGACTGTAGCGCCGAGCCGAACTGTCGGCAACGCTGCGATGCACGGGGCGGATTATGGGACAACAACCAACGTGCGCGTTGTGCCGCGGCTCTGACGCGGCCGGGGCCGGAGGCCCCGGTACGCTTGGATGGACGCGCAGACTCTTCTTGTACCTGTTCTTACTTGTATATGTACGTGTACTTGTACGCTGCAAAAATGCTGCAAAACGCATGCTCTTGCACAATTCAACCCACTGATTTTGCTAAAATCCTATCCTTATACTGATGTCTGCCAACGGCCGGACTTCTTCAGCAAACCTGAATAGGTTTGCTGAATGCTGGACGCAGATTGTCTGCGAGGGGCGGTGTCGGTTTCAGAAGACGGCTGCAGTGTTGACCAGAAGACCTCTGCAATGGCTCATGCCGCTTTGGCCGCGGCCTTTCTGACCCGCTCCGTCGTCCGCCTGCCCGGCTCCGCCTTCGCGCCCGCCGGCCCGGTCCAGCCGACGCCGGCCAGGATGTCGAGCAGCGTCGAGCGCGGCACCTTGAAGGAGCGCCACACACTGGCCTTGCTCGCGCCGCCGTCCAGCGCCGGGACGATCTGCTCCACCCGCTCCGGGTCAGGCGCGGGTGAGCGCCCGCCTTTGCGGCCCCGGCGCTTGGCCGTTGTCGATTTTCCTTCATCAGTGGACTCCAGTGGCCACGAAGTGCGCTCATGATTGGAAATGTTTGCGCGGACGACCGTCCCTGGGCGCGCATGGCCGTTGCACTTGGTCCCGAACGACCGCAGGCGGCCCGATGAGTTCACACTTTCCAGCCATGTCAGGCAAAATTCCAGCGTTCAAGGGCCAAAAGTCGTGCGCTCCGGCGCCCGGAACCCAGGCAACACGGGCTTTTAGTTCCAACCATTAAAGCAAACCAATACCTGTCTCGGGTAAAGTGTAGAGGCTCAGGTAAAGTGCAGTGTGACAGCAGGGGCGTGCAGGCGTTGGCCTTCGCCTGCTCGGTGACACTTCATCCAGCATCGTGGGGCCGCATCCGAGGGGTGCCGCGACGCGCGGGTCATCGCCGCCGCACGGCGCAGTGCCGGCGCAGCCAAGTCCCGCTCAGCAGCACTGCGGCGAGTCCGGCCGCGGCCATCAGGAGCGACTCTCCCGTGCCATGCAGCATGTCCCGCTGCAGGCGGCCGATCTCCCCCGCGACGGCGGAAAGCGCTCCCCAGCCCAGGAGTGGCGCGAGCAGGCCGTCGAGCGAGCGCAGCAGCACGAGCGGCACCAGGAGGAGCACCTCCATGATGCCGGCCAGGCCGGCGGAAGCCAGGCCATACAGGGCACTGGCCGCCCCTGCGACCAGCACCGCGACCGCGGTGGCGAATTGCACCCGGCGCGCAATGGCCGTGCGCCAGTCGAGACAGCCAGCAACGCCAGCGCCCTTGCGGCCGGAGAGCGCCTTCAACGATCCCCCCCGCCACGGCCACCCGGTCCGCCGGAGCCGAAGCCGGGACCGGACCTGTAGCCAGGCTGGCCGTTGCCGGAAGGGCCGGCGTTGGACCGGTCGCCACGGGCCGCCCCGCCCGTC
>CALMAB010000657.1 GCA_937858325.1 uncultured Acetobacteraceae bacterium | reverse complement strand
GGGCTATGACCGGATCACGACCAAAGCCGCCCGGCCGACGTGAGCACGGCCCGGTTTCGGTAGGGCGGCGCGGGGACTCACGGCCGGATCGCAGTGACCTCGATCTCCACGAGCCAGCCCGGGTTTGCCAGGGCTGCGACCTGCACCACGGACCGGGTGGGCAGCCGCGGCTGGTCCGGGCCGCCGAAGAACTGGCGGTAGCCCTGCATGAAGCCGTCGAAGTCCATCTGGCCGCCTTTTGCCGGGTCGCCCACCAGGAACACGGTCATCTTGACCACGTCGCCCGGCGTCAGGTTCAAGCCTTTCAACGTGGCGGCGATGGCGGTCAGCGTGCCAATTGTTTGCGCCCGTGTGTCGCCATAGGCCGCCAGGCTACGGGCGGGGGCAGCGGGATCGCTGACGGGGGCGCCCGCTCCGCTGAGGAAGACGAGCGTCTTGCCGGGCGGGATTTCGACGGCGGACAGGATCGGGAAGTCGGAGGGCAGCTTGTGGCGGATGACGTCCTCCGCCCGTGCGCCCGTTGCCCCGGCAGATGCCGCGAGCAGCAGGAGCGCCGCGAGGCTTGCAGGCAGCGGGCGTTGCACGAAACCCTCCATCAGTGGGCTTGCAAATTGCGGTCCGCCACGGGCGCCGCGGCCTCCGTGCGCGCCGCCGCCACGAGGCCGGCCGGCACCGGGTCGGCGTGGTTGCCCCAGGCGCCGCGGACATAGGACGCCACTGCGGCAATCTGCTCATCGGTGAGCTGCGCCTTGAACGCCGGCATTCCGCCCCGGCCCTTCAAGAGCACGGCCACGATCCTCTTCGGGTCGTCCTGAACCAGCGCGTCCCCGGCCAAGGCGGGGAACGCCTGCGGGATGCCCTGCCCGTTGCGCTGGTGGCACGCCGAGCAGTTGGCGACGAACAGCCCCTCGCCCGCCGCCGGATCGGCCGCCTCCGCGGGGCCGGCCAGCAGGACGCCGGCAAGGGCGCACCCGGCGACCAAGACCCGGGCCACCACGTCACGCACTGGCTTGCCGGTGCAGCTTGGCGATCTGCAGCCAGGCTGACTCGATGGCCCCGGCCTGCCAGCCGGTCAGGTAGCTGAGGTGCTCGCCGGCCAGGTAGATGCGGCCGGCGGGCTGGCACAACACCGGGTAGGCGGTCCGCCGGCCGTCCTCGTCCCATTCGGCCCAGCCGCCCATGTTGTACTGCACCCGATGCCAGGCGACCGAGAAAGCCTTTTCCACGTTCTCCCGGTATTGCGGGAACACCTTCTGGCCGAACGCGGTGGCGAACTCCGCCCGCTCGGCCGGGGTCATGGCGCTCACCTTGATCGCCCCCGCGTCGAATTGGTAGTAGCCCAGCACCGTGCCCTTCGCGCCCTGCCAGTTCCAGGACGGGAGCGAGAGGCTGCCGATGTCCTCGTTGTCGGTGTAAACGTGGCCGCCGTAGATGAAGTGGTCCTCTTCCCAGAAGCGCCGCTTCATCTGCAAGCCGATCTTGCCGACCGGCTGGTAGGCGACCGCGGACATCGCTTGCTTGGTGGCATCCGGCAGCGCGGCCTCGATGTGCCGCAGCACCGAAAGCGGGATCGTGCACACGCAGTAGTCGGCCTTGGTCGTGCCGCGCTGCCCGGCGGCATCGACCCACGCGACGTCCACGCCCCCATCATCCTGGCCGATCCGCTCGACCACCGTGCCGTACTGGATCATGTGCCCGACCTTGGCCGCGAACCCCGCGGCGATGCGATCCATGCCGCCCACCGGCTGGAACATGGTGCGCTGCTGCGAGAACCCGGCGACCGAGCGCAGCGTGCGCCACGCCTTGGAATGCAGCACGTCGGCCATGGGGAACGGCGTGCTGGGCTTGCCCGGCCCCGGCTCGGTCAACGCGCCGGGCCACAGGTCGTACCCGCGGCCGTCCGCGCCGGAATAGGACAGGTCCTTGGACGACAGATAGCCCTCCCGCACCAAATAGGACACGAACATCTCCTGGTCCTCGGCGCTCAGCGGCATGTCGAGCCGGTTGCCGCGGACCGCCTTGGCCAGCAGCTCCGCCGTGTGCCCGCGCATATCGGCCGCGACCTGGGCCTTGCGCACCGGCTTGCCCGCGAGCGGGCCGGAACCGTTCTCGAATAGGACGTAGGAAGCGTCGTTGTCGTTGACCATGACCTCCAGCGGGACCCCGAACTCCCGGGTGTAGTGCAGGGTCGATTGGTGGTTGAACGGGATGCGCCACGGGCCGTGGTTGATGTATTGGCCGTCGTCGAAGGTGCAGTGCTGCGCTTCGCCGCCCAGCTCGGTCAGGGAGAACCCGGCGCGGGCGGTTTGGCACCGGCCGCCGGCGAAGCTCCGCGCCTCGATGATCTGGCATTGGTAGCCGAGCTTGGACAGCTCGTAGGCCGCCGTCATGCCGCCGACGCCGGCGCCCAGGATGACGACCCGCTTGCCCGTCCCCGACCCAGTCAGCGCGGGCGGCGCGGTCTGGGCCGAGGCCACCGACATGCCGAACACGTCCAGCCCCGCCATGACCGCGCCGACCCCGCCGATGGCGCCGAGCCGATACAGGAACTGCCGGCGCGACGGGCCGGACAGAAGGTGTGGCGCTAGCTTGGGAGACGCTTCAGCCATGTTGACCTCCTTGGCAGCAGGATCGGCAGCATAGGCCGCAATGCGACGAGACTGACAGTCGTTGTCGGCTTTTGATGCAAGCAGGGTGCCATGGTGTCCGAGGCCAAACGGGGCGGCGGTACCAGCCGTGAAGGGTGGATGCCTTGCCGGCCAGCTCCTCACCCTGCGTCGGACAGCCCTGACTCAGCCGTCACCTCCGCCAGCCGTCCGGGATCGGAACAGGCCAGCAACGCGCCGGAAAAGCCGTCCTGCCCCCCGGTCAACAGCAGGGTCCGCGGCACGAGGCCCTCCGGCGCATCCCCCGCGCCGATCTCGGCCACGTCGGGCCGCTGGCGCAGCGTGTCGAGAACAGGAGCCAACTCGGCCGCCGCGCCGAACAGAAAACGGTGAGCCGGCCACTCGGCGCCGTCGCGCCGCTGCCCATCGGCCGCGGGGAGCGACAAGGCCGCCAGTTCTTCCCGGCTGGTCAGATCGTGGAACAACGCCAGCGCCGCTGCGCGCGCCGGGGCAGGCAAGGCGAGGGTGTCGGCGGAGGCCTCGATCTCCACGGGGGCCCCGGCGGCC
>CALMAB010000656.1 GCA_937858325.1 uncultured Acetobacteraceae bacterium | reverse complement strand
GGCGATTATGCACTTGACGACACCTGTCGATCTGGTATCATGTGTTCATGAGCAGCGAACATATCTCCGTTCCGACCGGCAAAGCCCCCCAAGGCGATTTGACCCTTATGGCAGTCATGCAGCGGTTTTCCACGGAAGAAGCTGCGCGGGGCTATTTCGAGGATTTGCGTTGGCCTAACGGCCCCGTCTGCCCCCATTGCGGAAACGCAGAGGCCGGGCGCGCCTATAAAGTGACCGCGAACCCCGGCAAGAAAATCCGCGTCGGCCTCTACAAGTGTGCCGAGTGCGAGCAGACTTTCACAGTGACGGTCGGCACCGTCATGGAAGACACTCACCTGCCGCTGAACAAGTGGCTCATCGCCTTTTACATGATGTGCGCCAGCAAGACGCAGGTGAGCGCCCTTCAGCTTCAGCGCCAGCTTGAGATCGGCTCCTACCGCTCCGCTCTCTTCCTCTGCCACCGCATCCGCTACGCGCTCAAGGATGCGGACCCTCGCAACCTGCTCAAAGGCACCGTGGAGGCTGATGAGACCTACGTGGGCGGCAAGGTGCGGGGCAAAGGACGCGGCTACATTAAAAACAAGACGGCCATCGTCTCCTTGGTCGAGCGCGGTGGTGACGTGCGGTCGCACGTCGTCGATCATGTCACCGGAGACGGCATCACGAAACTGCTACGGGCGAACGTGGACGTTTCGGCCAACCTCAATACCGATCAGTCCCCGGTTTACACCGCAGTCGGCAAGGAGTTCGCGTCGCATGACGTGGTGAACCATTCCGTTGAAGAATACTCGCGCGACGACAAGGAGACGGGACGCAAGGCCACGACCAACACCGCTGAAGGTTTCTTCGGCAACAGCAAGCGCTCCATTGACGGCACCCATCACCACATCAGCAAAAAGCACGCGCATCTCTATTTTGCGGAGCTTGATTTCAAGTACAATACTCGAAAGATCACTGACGGCGCTCGCACGGTGAGCGGCATCAAGAAGATAGAAGGCAAGCGCTTAATGCTGCGCCGCCCCAAGAGCCAGCGGGCCGGTGCCTGATGGTCGCCTTCGCCGGGAAAAGTGTGTCAGAGCGGCGGTCAGAGCATCTTCTGAACGATCTTCTTGTGTCCCAGGGTTGGGAACTTAGAAGGCCGCCGAACGGCGACGTGCTGTTCCAGAACGAATACAGGGGCTATCCAGAACTCGCCCAAGCTCTCTCCCAAGCGAGCAAGTCGGGCCGTGGCCGCGGCATCCCCGAAGCCATCATCCTGGACCGCGCCACGGATCAACCCTTTGCGGTGATCGAGGTGAAGTCGCTGACTTCTGACATCGCCCAAGCCGTGTCCGAGGCTGAAAGCTACGCGGACGCGCTATGGTCGGTCGGCTCGCGGCCCATCGCCATTGCTCTGGCCGGCACGTCCGATGACGAGTTTCAGCTTCGCGTGTCCAAGCGGGTAGGCTCCTCTTGGCAGGTCGTGACCTACGACGGCCATCCAATCGGCTGGATACCGACGCGGGCCGATCTTGAGCGGATCGCACTCCCCGGCAGCCCCACGGAAATTCGGCCGTCCATCCCGCCGCCGGAAGTGCTTGCATCCCGTGCGGACGAAATCAATCGCCTGCTCCGAGAGTCGGGCATCAAGGACGAGTTCCGGCCCGCCGTGGTCGGCGCTATTATGCTCGCCCTGTGGCAGTCCAAGGGCAACATCCGCAAGGACCCCGCCCATATTCTGTCGGACATCAACCAGGCTTGCGGGCAAGCCTTCTGGAACGCCCACAAGCCTGATCTCGCCAAGAGCATCAGGGTCGATGAAGCCAACGCTGATCTCGCGATCAACTCGCGTCGCATCGTGTCGATCTTGGAGCGTCTGAACGTCACCGTGCTGACTGCCGAACACGACTACCTCGGCCACCTCTACGAAGCGTTCTTCCGCTACACCGGCGGCAACACCATAGGTCAGTACTTCACGCCCCGGCACGTTTCCGAGTTCACGGCTGCGCTGCTCGATGTCACGTCGTCCGATGTCGTGCTCGATCCATCTTGCGGCACGGGCGGGTTCCTGATCGCCGTCATGAACCGCTTGAGCATCAAGGAGCATCTGTCCAAGGCGCAGGTCGTCAACATTATTCAGAAACGCCTCATCGGCTTCGACAAAGAACCTGTCACCGCCGCCCTCTGCGTCGCCAACATGATCCTGCGCGGCGACGGGTCCACCAGCGTCCACCGCGGCGATTGCTTCGCATCGAGCGAGTACCCGGTCGGAAAGGCCGATATTATCCTGACGAACCCGCCGTTTCCGCACGCGAAAACAGATACGCCTCCCGAACGCTTCATATCCCGCTCGCTTGAGGGGCTGCGGCACCGTGGCCGCATGGGGGCGGTAGTACCACGCTCGCTCATGAGCAAGCAGACCGCCTGGCACACCAGCGTTCTCAACGGCAACACCCTCGACGGCGTGATCGTGCTGCCTGATGAGTTGTTCGCTCCTTACGCATCCTCTTACACGGTCGTTTTGATGATGACTAAAGGGATAAAACACAAATCCAATCATGAAGTGTTCTTCTGCCGCATTGAAAACGACGGGTTCCGCAGGCGCAAGAGCGTAAGGGTTCACACCGAAGGCGAGCAGTTGTCTTTGGCGCTGGACGCTTATGAACATCGTAGGACCATTCCAGGATTTTGTGGTTGGTCGGTTCTGATTGATGGAGCCGGATGGGATGCTGGCTACTACATACCGGCAAAACCGCTTTCAGAAGAGGAAATCAACGCGCAATCGGCCGCCCTCACCCGCAACGGGGCGGCTTTTGTGGTGGCGCACTCGCCTGAACTCGTTGCGCTCAATGATGCCATCGCACGCGGCGAGTTCACGCCGATTGATTACCGTTCCACCAAACGTAAAAAGAAAGACGTTGAGAGCGTCAGTTCAAGTCAATCCGTGATCTCAAGCTACTTTCATATCTACTACGGCCAGAAATCTTTGCATAACAAGGATGGATTGACCGAAGGCAAGGCCTTGGTCATTTCATCAAGCGGAGTAGACAATGGCTGCTACGGCTTTTTCGATTTCCCCGATCTCATTCGACCACCTTTCGTCACCGTCCCGAGCACGGGGAGCATCGGGCGCGCTCACGTCCAGAAATGGCCGTGCGGGGTAACGGATGACTGCCTCGTGCTCGTGCCGAAAGAAGGCGTGACGAGTGAATTGCTCTACGTCGCCGCAGCGGTCGTCAGGCAAGAGCGATGGCGCTTCAACTATGGACGGAAGATTACGCCGGAACGGATAGCTAACTACCCCGTTCCCAATACAGAGGCCGTCCTTGCGCGAGTGCGTGAGCATATTGAAGAAGGACTTAGGATTGAGCAGGTTGCGTTAGAGATCGCGGAAGACACTTTCGACAGCAAAATAGCAGCCGAAAGGCTGAGGGAGATTGAGCAAGAGCCTGCTATGGTCCTGAGTGGCAGCGCTCTTGCAGAGAAGATGAAGCTATGGCTGTCCTAGCGACATGCCTTTGTTCGGGTTTTCCATTGGCCCAAAGGCTGCGGACTTTCTTGATGCCATGCCAGCCGGCAAGTTGCGGGCGCAAGTCGCGAAAAGGGTATGGGCGCTTATGGACGATCCCCGCCCGCCAGGTTGCAAGAAGCTGACTGGCGTGACGCACGGCACGGACCCTGTGTGGCGCGTCAGGTCGGGAGACTATCGCATTCTCTACGTGTGCAGGCCAAACGAGGTTGTGGTTATCGACATCGACCATCGAAAGGATGTTTACCGATGAACAAGAAGCAGATTGAGCCGGACGATATGCGGATGCCGGCGGACAAGTTCGATGAGATGATGCGTCACGCCCTTGGCGCACCGCCGCCTCCCGAGCAGCCCAAGGTAAAACCGGGATCAAAGGCCGCCAAGCCGAAGAAGGACGCTGAAACCTAATCGGATGGCTTGCGGGTCATTCAAGATCGCAGCCTTGTTTTGTGAAGTGCATAATCGCCGAAAC
>CALMAB010000655.1 GCA_937858325.1 uncultured Acetobacteraceae bacterium | reverse complement strand
TCGCTGGTGGCGCTCGCGCAGACCGACATGAAGAAGCTGATCGCCTACTCGTCGGTTGCCCACATGGGCGTTGTGATCATCGGCATCTTCACCTTCAACGCCCAAGGATTGCAGGGCGCGCTGTTCCAGATGCTGTCGCACGGCGTCGTCTCCGCCGCGCTGTTCCTATGCGTCGGCGTGGTTTATGACCGCATCCACACCCGGGACATCGCCCGCTACGGCGGGCTGGCGCAGAGGATGCCGGCCTACGCCATGGTGTTCATGCTGTTCACCATGGCGAGCGTCGGGCTGCCCGGCACCGCCGGCTTCGTGGGCGAGTTCCTGGTGCTGGTCGGCGCGTTCAAGGTCAGCCTGTATTTGGCTTACCTCGGCAGCTTCGGCATGATCCTGGGCGCGGCCTACATGCTGTATCTGTACCGCCGGGTGATCTTCGGGGTGATCACGCGGGACGACCTGCGCGGCATCCTGGACCTGTCGCCGCGGGAGGTCGCGGTGTTCGCGCCGCTGATCCTGCTGACCCTGTGGATGGGCATCTACCCGTCCAGCTTCACGCAGTTCTTCGACGCCACCGTGCACGCCATGGTGGACTCCCACACCGCGGCGCTCGCCGCGCCCAAGCTCGCAGGAATCGCGCCATGAACTGGACCATGGCGATGCCGGAGATCGTGCTGGCGGTCTGCGCGATGGCGATCCTCGTGTTCGGCGTGCTGCGCAAGCCGGATCCGGCGTTCCTGTGCACCATGCTGGCGCTCGGCGCCCTGGTGCTTGCCGGCGTCTTAGTGCTGGGCAGCGACTTGGGAAGCGCCTACCGCGGGCTGTTCGTGGTGGACGGGTTCGCCAGCTACATGAAGCTGCTGATCCTGGTGGGCGCCGGCCTGTCGGCGGTCTTGGCGCTCGACTACAACGTGCAGGAAGGCATCAGCAAGTTCGAGTTCCCGGTGCTGATCCTGCTGTCCACCGTCGGCATGATGGTGATGTGCAGCGCGTCGAGCTTGATGACGCTCTACATGGGGTTGGAGCTGCAATCGCTGGCGCTCTACGTCCTGTGCGCCTTTGCCCGGGACGAGCTGCGCTCGGCGGAGTCCGGCCTCAAGTTCTTCGTGCTGGGCGCGCTTGCCTCCGGCCTGCTGCTGTATGGCATCTCGCTGACCTACGGGTTCGCCGGCACCATGCAGTTCGGCGAGCTGTTCCGCGCCTTGGCCGCGCCGGACGGCGTGTCCGCCGGGCTGGTGGTCGGCATGGTGTTCGTGGTCGCCGGGCTGGCGTTCAAGCTGTCCGCCGTGCCGTTCCACATGTGGACGCCTGACGTGTACGAGGGCGCGCCGACCCCGGTGACGGCCTTCATGAGCACCGCGCCCAAGGTCGCCGCCATCGCCCTGCTGCTGCGCGCGCTGGAGGTGCCGTTCGGGCACATCACCCCGCAATGGACGCAGATCATCGTGCTGGTGTCCATCGCCTCCATGCTGCTCGGCTCGCTCGCGGCCATCGGGCAGTTCAACATCAAGCGGCTGATGGCGTATTCGTCCATCGGGCATATGGGATATGCGCTGGTGGGCCTCGCAGTCGGCACGGCGGACGGCATCCGCGGCGTGCTGGTTTACATGGCGACCTATGTGTTCATGAGCGCCGGGGTGTTTGCCTGCATCATCGCCATGCGCCGCCGCGGGCGGCAGTTGGAAAAGATCAGCGACCTGGCCGGCCTCGCCCGGTCCGACCCGGGCCTTGCCCTCGCCATGGCGGTGTTCATGTTCAGCATGGCAGGCATCCCTCCGTTCTCCGGCTTCTTCGGCAAGCTCTACGTGTTCCTGCCGGCGGTGCAGTCGGGCTATTGGACGCTCGCGGTGATCGGCGTGCTGACCAGCGTGGTCGGCGCCTTCTACTACCTGCGCGTCATCAAGGTCATGTACTTCGACCCGGCCGAGCCGGCGTTTGATCCGCGGCCCGCTTCCCTGTCCTTCGTCGCCGGCGTCGGCGCCCTGGTGACGGCCCTGTTCTTCGTGTTCCCGGCGCCGCTCGTCGCCGCGGCGCAGCAGGCGGCGCGGGTGCTGTTCGGATGAGCAGAGCGCCGGGGACCTAGCCCGTGCTGCTCGTCGTCGATGCCGGCAACACCAACGTGGTCTTTGCCGTGCACGACGGCGCGTCCTGGCGCGGCACCTGGCGCATCGCGACCGAGCCGCAGCGCACCTCGGACGAGTATGCCGTCTGGCTGATCACCCTGCTGTCGTTCTCCGGGCTGAAGCCCAGCGACATCGACCGCGCCGTGATCGGCACCGTGGTGCCCGCGGCGCTCTACCACCTGCGCCGCCTGTGCCGCGAATGGTTCACGACGGAGCCGCTGGTTGCCCGGTCCACCCTGGACTGGGGCTTCGACATCCGCCTCGACAACCCGGCCGAGGTCGGCGCGGACCGCCTGCTCAACACGCTGGCGGCCCATCAGGGCTATGGCGGCCCGCTGATCGTGATCGACTTCGGCACGGCGACGACGTTCGACGTGGTGGCGCCGGACGGCGGCTACCTCGGCGGCGTGATCGCGCCGGGCATCAACCTGTCGCTGGAGGCGCTGCACAAGGCCGCTGCCCGCCTGCCGCGCATCGGCATCGGCCGGCCGCAGGCGGTGATCGGCCGGTCCACCATCCCTGCCATGCAGTCCGGCATCTATTGGGGCTATGTCGGCCTGGTCGAGGGCCTGGTCGCCCGCATCCGCGCCGAGCACGACCAGCCGCTCAAGGTGATCGCCACCGGCGGCCTTGCGCCGATGCTGGCGGAGGGCACCACGGTAATCGAGCGCATCGACCCCGATCTGACGCTCAACGGGCTTCGCTTGTTGGCGGACCGTAACCCCACACCCACATTAAGCCGCGACAGAATAAGAACAGTCGAAGGCGATTAGATGGACGCTTACAGCGGTGATCTGGCCTTCCTGCCCTTGGGCGGGACGGGCGAGATCGGCATGAACCTGAATTTGTACCGTGCGAACGGAAAATGGCTGGCGATCGATTGCGGGATCGGTTTCGGCGGCAATGAAAATCCCGAGATCGAGATCATGATGCCCGACCCCGGCTTCATCGCCGAGCGGCGCGACCAGTTGTTGGGCCTGGTCATCACCCACGCGCACGAGGACCACATCGGCGCGGTGGCGCACCTGTGGCGCCAGCTCCGCTGCCCGGTTTACGCGACGCCGTTCGCGACGGCCGTGCTGAAGCGCAAGCTGATCGAGGCCGGGCTGCTCGCCGAGGTCCGCATCCACACCATCCCGTCCGGCGGGCGCATCGAGCTGCCGCCGTTCTCGCTGGAGCTGCTGCCGGTGGCCCATTCCCTGCCGGAAGCGCAGGCGCTGGCCATCCGCACCCCGTACGGCACGGTGCTGCACACCGGCGACTGGAAGCTCGATCCCAACCCGCTGATCGGCCCGGCGACCGACGAGGCCGCGTTCCGCCGCTTGGGCGAGGAGGGCGTGCTGGCCATGGTGTGCGACAGCACCAACGCCATGGTCGA
>CALMAB010000654.1 GCA_937858325.1 uncultured Acetobacteraceae bacterium | reverse complement strand
CCTGTTCGACGGCGTGCCCGCGCGCGTGCTGCTCGCCTACCGCCGCCGGGCTGGCATCGAGGAGCTGCACGAGCTGCGCCGGCATCCCGCCCCGATCCGGCTGACGCTGCTCGCCGCCTTCTGCCACGTGCGCGGGCGCGAGATCACGGACAGCCTGACGGACCTGCTGATCGCCACTGTCCACCGCGTCGAACCAAGAGGTTCGCCGGACATCGGCGCCAAGGCCGAGAAGCGGGTCGAGGGCGAGCTGATCGCCGGCCTCAAGCGCGTGGCGGGCAAGCCCGCCATCCTGTTCAAGCTCGCCCGGGCCAGCGTGGCGCACCCGAACGGCGCCGTGCGCGACGTGATCTTTCCCGCCGTCGGCGAGCAGACCCTGCACGACCTCGTGGCCGAGGGCGAGGCCACGGGGCCGAGCTACCGCCGCCACCTCCAAGCCGTGATCTACAGCTCCTACCGCTCTCACTACCGGCGCATGCTGCCGCTTGTCCTCGACGCGCTCGCCTTCCGCTCCAACAACCAGGCGCATCGGCCCGTGCTGGACGCCTTGGCCGTCATCGCCCGCCACGCCGCGCGCCGGATGCGGTGCTACCCGGCTGCCGAGTGGGCGCCGCTCGTCGGCGTGGTGCCGGTCGCCTGGCGCGACATCGTGCTGGAGTGCGACGCCCAGGGCAGGCCGCGGGTCAACCGGATCGCCTACGAGATCTGCGTCCTCCAAGCCCTGCGCGAGCAGCTCCGCTGCAAGGAGGTCTGGGTCGAGGGCGCGGACCGCTACCGCGACCCCGACCAGGACCTGCCGGCCGACTTCGACGCCCGCCGCGACGAGCACTACGCCGCCCTGAACCTGCCCCGCGACGCCCAAACCTTTGTGGAACGGGTGCGGGCGGAGATGACGCGGGCGTCGGAAGCGTGCGACCGCGGCATGGCGCAGAACCCGTGCGTGCGCATCCTCAAGCGCGGCAAGGGCACAATCGCGCTCACGCCCTTGGAGCGGCAGGCGGAGCCGGCGGGCTTGGTTGTGCTTAAGGGCGAGATCGGCCGGCGCTGGCCCATGACGGGCCTGCTCGACATGCTGAAGGAGGCGGACCTGCGGATTGGCTTCACGAACGCCTTCCGCACCGTCACCGACCACGAGAACCTGCCCCGCTCCGTCTTGCAACAGCGCTTGCTGCTGTGCCTGAACGGGATGGGCACCAACGCCGGCCTGAAGCGCATGGCGTCGGGCCAAGAGGACGTCACCTACAAGGACCTGCTCTACGTCCGGCGCCGCTTTATCACGCGCGAGGGCCTGCGCGAAGCCATCGCCATGATCGTGAACGCGACCTTGCGCGCCCGCCACCCCGCGATCTGGGGCGAGGGCACGACGGCCTGCGCCGCCGACAGCAAGCAGTTCGGGGCGTGGGACCAGAACCTCATGACGGAGTGGCACGCCCGATATGGCGGGCGCGGTATAATGGTTTATTGGCATGTCGAGAGGAAATCGCTGTGCATCTATTCGCAGCTCAAGACCGTGTCCTCGTCAGAGGCGGCTGCCATGATCGAGGGCGTGCTCAGGCACTGCACCGAGATGGAGGTGGACCGGACCTATGTGGATAGCCACGGTCAGAGCGAAGTGGCATTCAGCTTTTGCCATCTACTTGGATTCCAGCTCTTGCCGCGGCTGAAGGGCATCCACCGCCAGCGGCTCTACCGCCCCACGACCGGGGCACCGGACGCCTATGCCTCCTTGCAGCCGGTGCTCACGCGCCCGATCGACTGGGCGCTGATCGAGCAGCAGTATGACCAGATGGTCCGCTACGCGACCGCGCTCCGGCTCGGCACCGCGGCTGCCGCCGACATTCTGCGCCGCTTCACCCGCGCCAACGTCCAGCACCCAACGTATCGGGCGCTTGTGGAGCTGGGCAAAGCTCTTCGAACGGCCTTTGTTTGCCGCTACCTGAACGACATCCAACTCCGACGCGAAATCCACGAAGGGCTCAACGTCGTGGAGAACTGGAACAGTGCCAACGATTTCATCCTCTACAGCCGCGGCGGCGAGATCGCCACCAACCGCGTCGAGGACCAAGAGGCGACCGTGCTCAGCCTCCACCTGCTGCAAAACTGTATGGTGTTCGTCAACACGCTCATGATCCAGCGCGTGCTCGGCGAGCCGATCTGGGCCGGGCGCATGGGCGCGGCCGAGCGGCGCGGGTTGACGCCGCTGACCTGGGGTCACGTCAACCCATACGGCACGTTCCGCCTCGACATGACCACCCGTCTGCCACTGGACCTGCCCGACATAAGCACTGACTCGCCGCAGCTCCTCTTCGAGGGCGTCTGACCTTGGATGCCCGGCGCTACTTTGCGGCTGGTAGCAGCGACGTTGGGTCATCCCCTTTCAGCGCGCTTCACGTCAGCGGCGATCCGCTCGTACTCTACAACATCTGGGACGCGGGCAGCGCGACGGCGGTTGCCGGGTCCGGGGCGAAGGCGGTCGCGACGGGCAGTTGGTCGGTGGCCGCCGCACACGGCTACCCTGACGGCGAGGCCATACCGCTCGACATGCTGGAGTTGATCGTCCAGCGGATCGCTTGCTCGGTGGACGTTCCTGTCACGGTGGACTTTGAAGGCGCCTATGCCGTGGACCCAGAGCAGGCAACCGAGAACGTGGCTCGGATCGTCAGGGCAGGAGCCATCGGCGTCAATTTCGAGGACGGCATCATAGGCGGCGACGGACTGCACGACCTCGCCCTTCAATGCCGGCGCATCCGGGCCATCCGGGCCGGGGCCGAGGCGCTGGGCATCGCGCTGTTCATCAACGCCCGGACGGACCTGTTCCTGCAAGCGGGTGATCCCGCCTCGCACGCCGCGCTCTTGGCGGCTGCGACCGAGCGCGCCCAGGCTTACGCGGACGCTGGCGCGTCCGGCTTCTTCGCGCCGGGTCTCATTGAAGAGCGCCTGATCGGGGCGCTCTGCGCGGCCAACCCGCAGCCGGTCAACGTCATGATGAAGGCGGGCGCACCCTCCACGTCCCGGCTTGCTGCCCTTGGCGTCAGCAGGGTCAGCTACGGACCCATGCCTTACGTCCAGTTCATGCAGCGGCTTGGCCAAGAGGCGTCGAAAGCGGGCTGATCCATTCAGGACTTTGTGTCCGCCAGAGTTGGTTTGCCAAACGTGGTGAGCCTGGCCACCTCCAGGATTGTTGTGTGGAACCCGCTGTTCAGCTTTGAAGGACGGCAACGCCACCGGGTGTGCGGATCGAGGCAGACAAGCGCGGGCCGGACGGGTTCGGCCGAATGCAAACGGCCCCGTTCCGGTCGAGTGCGATGGCGTCCAGGGCAGCGCCAAGCCGGCCTGGTTCCGGATGCGCCAAGTCCAGGTTGAGCAGCGAGCAACCGAGGTCCGCCATCCCGGTTGCCGGGTGCGGCCGGTCGGCTGGCCATTGAATCAGGACCGGCACCGTGCCTCCCTCCACGAGCGAGCCGTCCTCCGGGACCGTGATGAGCCAGTGGAGCGCGCCGCGGGAGATTGGCTCCGCAGGTCCGGTGGCAATGGGGCAGGCTGCGATTGCCTGCCGGAGATCGTCCACCGCCGCCACCCATCCGACAAGCCGGGGCCGTTCAGCCAAGCGTGAGCGCATGGCGTTGCTGTCCAGGCCAAACCAGCGCGGCCGGGTTGGTGGTTCTGCCGCGGGATCAACCGCGATCACTTCGAGGAACGCGGTGCTGCCCAGGCGAAGGAGATGGTTGTGGGTCGCCATGCGCGGGTGGGCACCTCCTGGCGGAGGGCGGATGCCGCCAAGCTGTTGTTCCACCCAGGCCACGCCTTCCTCAAGGGACAGGGCAGCGACAGTGAGGTGATCGAATCGAGCTTCCACCTTTGAGAACCTTCACCTGGTCTGTATGCCGGCCGGGGCAGGTTCGCCTTCGCGCTGGACGGGCGTCACTCCATCCTTGGGACAGGAGGGGTGACGATGCGGCCAGGTGCCCGCAAGACGATGACGGCCAGCCCAGCCACGATCAGGGCCATGCCGGCGTAGCGCAAGGAGGTGAACCGTTCGCCGAACACCAGGGCCGACACGACCACTCCCGTCACCGGCGACAACAGCGCCAGGGGTGCCACGACAGCAGCCGGGTAGCGGCCCAGCAACCCACCCCAGATCGCGTAGGCCGAGGTGGCGGCGCCCAGGAAGAGGGCACCGCCCAGGCTGACCCACGACGCACCCGCGACGGCAGCCGGCAAGGATGCTTCTTCCCACAGGGCGGACAGCAGCAGCATGGGCAACGGCGGCACCAGGCTGCACCAGGCGACGAGCGGGAACATCGGCACGCCCCGGACGTGCTTCAGCAGCAGGCTGCCAGCCGCCCAGCTGAGCGCTGCGGAAAGTGCCAGGGCCAGCGCGAGCGCTGGCAGGTCCGCGCCGACTGTCAGCCCGATCAGCACCAGCCCGGCCGCAGCCAGGACCATGCCCAAGCCCTGGCGCGCGGTGGGCCGCTCGCCAAACAGCAAGGCGGCAAGCAGCACGGTGAGGAACACATGGGTTTGCTGCGTCACCGACGCGAGACCGGGAGGCAGACCGTGCCGGAAGGCGAGGAACATCAGGAGGAACTGGCCAGTGAACAGGATGAGCCCGATCAACATCAGCAGGTGCCAAGGCACGGCTGGGCGGGCGACGAAGAGGACAGGGACCGAGGCGATCAGGAAGCGCAGCGCGGTGAGCTGGGGGGCCGTGAAGCCTTCCAAGCCGAACCGGGTTGCCACGAACGCCAGCCCCCAAACTACGGCTATGGAAGCGGCCAGAGCTGTGTCACGGGGCGTCATGGGCCACTTCTCCCGCACGCCCCGGTCCCGCTCAACCGATTATTCCTGACGGCTTGGAAGAGTATTTCTATTCTGAAGCCGTCACCTTCATGCCAGGACCCGCACCCGTGAGCTATCGCCTGCCGCCTTTGAACGGATTGCGCGCCTTCGAGGCCGCCGGCCGCCACCTGAGCTTCAAGGTTGCCGCGACGGAACTCTCCGTCACGCCCGGCGCCGTCAGCCAGCAGGTGAAGCACCTGGAGCAGGCGCTGGGCGTGCCGCTGTTCCAGCGCCTGCATCGCGGCCTGATCCTCACCGCGCAGGGCGAGGCCCTGTTGCCGGAGGTGGCGGACGCCTTCGGGCGCTTGTCGAAGGCCAGCGACACGGTCGCGAAGGCCCTGAAGACGAAGCCGCTCCGCCTCGGCATCTCGCCGGCCCTGAGTGACGAGCCCGACCGCCTGCTCGCCCGCCTCGCCGGCACGAAGCGTCCGCCCGATTACGTGCGGGCGGTGGCGACCGACGACGTGGCCGACCTTCTCGCCGGCCGCCTTGATGCCCTGCTCCGCCCGGGTCCCGGCCCCTATCCCGGCCTTCATGCGGAAGTGCTGGCGCTCGCGCCTGGCTTCGGAGCCCACAAGACGGCCTTGCTGGTAGTCTGGCCCGGCCTCGCCCGCTGCCGCGAGTTCACCCGGGCGCGGGCGCTCCTGGTGGGGGACTGAAGCCGCCTAGAACGTCAGCCCCTTCCCGAAACACCTGGCCGAGCGCGTCCGCCACCGCACGCACACCTTGGCTGCGGCGCTCATGCAAAAGCAGGTACACGTCCTCGATCAGGTGAGACGGCGGCGGGAGCAAGCGGACCAGCGCCGGATCGCAGTCGCCCAGGAAGCACGGCAGCAGCGACGCTCCCGCCCCGTCCCGCACGGCCCGGTGCCGCATTGCTACCTCTCCGAGGCGGAGCCGGACACTTGCCCCACATGCCGCGGCCGTTTCGTCCAGCCACTGCGATTGTGACGGCGACCACGCCGTTTCGGTCAGCCCCACGACGCCAACGCTGCCCCAGTCGTTCCCAGGTTGCCCCATCCTGTCCCAAAGGCGGCGCGCCACGTAGACGGTGAATGCAACCCGGCCCAGCCTGCGCCCGGCCAGCGGCCCGGCTTCGGGCAGCCGGCGCATCCGAAGGGCGACATCCGCCTCGCCACCGGCCACGTCGAGCGCCGCCTTGGTGGCAGTCACCGAGACGGCCACGCCTGCCGCCGCCGCCAGCTCCGCCAGCCTCCGGGCGTTCGCGGCGAGGAACAGCGACACGGAGCCGGTCGCGGTCACGCGCACGGGCGCATCAGCCGGCGCCATTCGCAGGCTGGCCCGCTGCGCCACGGCGGCGGCCCCTTGCTGCATGGCGGCGCCAGCCTCGGCCAGCTCCTGTCCCAAGGGCGTGAGCGCGAGCCGGTTTGGCAGGCGGTCGAACAGCGGAGCGCCGAGCGCCTCCTCCAGCCGCTGCACCCGCCGGCCGGCAGTGGCCGGGCTGACGCCCAGCACCCGTCCCGCTTCCGGCAGGGTGCCGCGACGCGCGACTTCCAGGAACGTGCGCAGGTCGTCCCACCCAAGGGCGCCTGGGTCAACCACGCAAGGCCGGGCCGGCGCTGGGGGAGGGAAAGGTCAGGCAAGCAGTCCCTGCATCTTGGCATACTGCAGCAGCATGACCGTCTTTGCGTCCATGATGCGGCCGTCTCCGACCATCGCCAGGGCTTCGTCCAGCGTCAGTTCCAGCACCTCGATGTCCTCGCCTTCGGCCACCACACCGCCGCCGGCCGCGGTCCGGTCGGCGTCGCCGTACTCGGCCACGAAGAACACCAGGCGCTCGGTGACGGACCCCGGCGACATGAACGCCTCGAACACGCGGCGGGGCTGGGCGATGCGGCAGCCCGCTTCCTCCTCCGCCTCGCGCCGGATGGCGTCCTCGGGGCTGCGCTCGTCCAGCAGCCCGGCCACAGCCTCGATCAGCGGCCCGGGGTGGCCGTTGACGTAGGCGGGGTAGCGGAACTGCCGCGTCAGGAGCACGGTGCCGCGGCTGGGGTCGTAGGGCAGGATGACGGCGCCGTTGCCGCGGTCGTAGGTTTCGCGCGACAGGTCTGCCAGGTGCCGTCACGGCGGCGGTAGTCGAACGTGGTCTTGCGCAGCACGTACCAGTCGTCGGACAGCACGCGCACCTCGCGCACGCGGACGCGCTCCTCCGTCATGCGGTGCCTCCGGCCACGCGCGGCAGGTCCTCGGCCCGGCGGAACACCGGCCGCTCCCCGCGTTCGAAGATCGCGACCATGGCGTCCGCGCCGACCGAGTTGCCGCCGATCCTCAAGCAGGCGTCACAGCGCGCGGCAACCCGCTCGGCGACAGGGTGGAAGATCGCGTCCCAGGTCGCGTCGCCCATGGCCACGGACCTCGCCGTCCCGATCAAGGGCAAGGCGAACCACTCGCCGGCGACCGGCAGGTGCCCGGCGCGGAACACGGCGAGTGCCGCTTCGTTCATCGCCTGCATGTTGCGCGCGATCAGGGCCGGATCGTCGCCGGTGCCGGACCGGTAGGGGCCGGCGACTAGGACCATGAGGGGGCGTTCGGGGTCGGGCACGAGGCTGCTCCTGCAATGATGCCGCCACAATCGCCCGAGACCATCGCGAACGCAGCCCTGCACCGATGAGGGCAGCCCCGCAGATCAGCGGCCCTCGACCGCGTGGCCCCTTGCGGCGCCGAGTGCGCGGCAGAGCGTGGCTTGGCGGCAGCGCGGCGCGCGACAGGTTGGAAACGGTGACGGACATGTGGTCGAGCATGGCGAAGACCGGATCAGTTCAAGTTCGGCCCAGCCTCTCAGCTTAGCCGGAACCGGCCAAGGCGCTTAAGCAGGCGGGCATGGGACGCGGCGGGCGCCGTCAGCGACCTGCATGTCGGGTGCGGCCGCGATTGGGCGCGCGTTGGCCGGGGTGCGGGCCGGCAGGCCGCCGCTGTCGCTGCCGGGCCCCATGTCGGTTACCGTTGTGAACTCGTCCGATCCGACCGTGAAGAATTTCAGAGCGGAACTCTCTGGTTCTCCTGCCGTGGGAGTGGGCGCTGTGCACATCCAAGCTTCATTCGTAGGCTTCAACCAGGTTCTTGAACGGCAACGGCACGGCGTCGCCATACCCTTCTCGCGGAGGCATCCCGCTGTGGTAGCGGAGGACTCCGCTGCGCGTGACGCAGGGCTGGACGCCCCTTCGCTGCAGCGCGTTCACGACAACCTGCCGGGGATGGGTGTCATCCTCAGGGCCGGCGGAGATGACGCAGGCCGTGCTTCGCTGCCCCAGGGCCTGGACGGGGCCGACAAGCCGGTCCAAGCGCGAGGGCGAAATGTTGTTGCGGCTGCCGTGGTGAGGAACCTGGAATAGGGAGAGCCTGCCACCAAAGGGGAAACCCCGCACTGAGCCATAGGCCAGCGCCGTATCCAGCGCTCTCAAGCCGGCGTCGGCGGTGAGCAGCATCGCGCGGCTATCCAGGAGGCTGCCGAGGACGACGCTGCTCTCGTTTTCCGCAGCCGTGACGCCCCCCTCGCGCAGGGTTTCCGTAAGGAAGTCCTCGCGGACGACGTTTCGGATCTGGGTGGTGATGCGCCGCCCGATGCCCTGCAGCCAATGGCCGAGTTGATGGAGCAATGCCTGGTCTGGCCTTGGCGTGTCGCGGAACTGCGGCAGCAGGCCGAGGTACATGTCCTTTGTTGGGGAGAGAACAGTGAAGGGGCCGATCTTGGTGCCCTGAAAAGGCTCGTAAATCGCGGTACCCTGGATGCTGGCTAGGTTTAGGATCTCGGTCACGTCCGGATAAGCGCGCCGCAGCGCGCCCGCCAGGCCGTCAACGGTCCAGCGCGAGCTATGGAACAGGTGGAGGATCTCGGAGGCATGCAGGAACGGCACATGCATCCAGAGACTCCCGACGGTCATCCGAGCGAAAATTTTTCGAAGGCCGCCGACATGGTCATTGTCGGGATGAGTGCTGACGACATGATCGACGTGACGCGTTCCATAAACTGACCAGATGTGGTCACACAGGGCGTCGCCGGTCTCGTAGTAGCCGCCGTCGATCACCATCACGCGCCAGGTCACGCCATCGAAGTAGCGCATGGTGATCGCGTCTCCGCTGCTGCTGCCGGTGCCAACGGGATGAAAATCAATCTCGAAGGGCATGCCACCCTTTCACGCATCGACTACCTTGTTACACACCAAAGCGCCGGGCCGTCACGATGCAGTTCGACCCCTATGAGTACATCGGCGTCGTGCTGCCGGGCAGCATCGTCGTGCTGACAGCCAGCCTCGCGTACCCCGAGTTGCGCGAGATGCTCGGCAAGGATGGCGTCCAGATTGGCGGCCTTGGCATCTTCCTGATTGCTTCGTACGTCATCGGGCACGTCGTCCAGGCTCTTGGCAACGGCATTGAATGGGCTGACACCAAGCTGCGCGGGAGCAATGCCTCCGACCAACTGCTCGCGCCCGACCAGACGATCATAGCGCCCAGCCAGCGGGCACGGCTGGTCAAAAGGCTGGCCGAGCATCAGGATGTGGAACTCGACGATCTGGACTCCCGCGCGTGGGCAGCTATCCGCCGGGAGATGTACGCGGCCATAGCGGCTGCAAAGGCCACCGCCAGGATAGAGGCGTTCAACCGGACCTATGGTCTCCTGCGGGGCCTCTCGGCCGGCTTCTTAGTGGCCGCCGGTCTGACGGTAATTGCCCGCCCGGACCGTTGGCTACCCGCCTTGCTCCTCGTAGCCGCGGCTGTCCTAGCGGTTATCCGCATGCAGCGCTTTAGCGTCCATTACACACGCGAGCTAATCGTGGAATACCTGCGGCTGGCACCGCCATCTGCGGCGCCGGCGAAGTTGCCATAAGCGAACCGCCTGCCTATGCCGTTCGCCCGCGGCCATCTGCATCTGGTCGGTGCGGAGGAGGGCGGAACTGGAGGCGAGTGGAGGGTGTGCGAGAACTTGGGTTCCGACCCTCGTGCGGGTGCTCAGGCAGGACGTGGCGACTTGGGTGCGCAAGGGCGCCCAGCCTTGGCGCAATTACACGTAGCGTATGGCGAATACGGGAACAGGGGCCGAGCGCGTGCGGCGGCGGCGCGACAACCTGCGGGCGGCGGGGCTGAGGCCGGTGCAGATCTGGGTGCCGGACACGCGCGCCGTGGGGTTTGCCGAGGAGTGCGCCCGGCAGGCGCGGTTGATCCGTGACGCGGAGACCCCGGAAAGCCGGGTCGAGGATGAGGCTTGGTTCGAGGCGCAGAGCTTTGGATCTCGCCAGGAGGCCCGGCCTGCCGAACAGATCGCCCGCGGCTCCGCCGGGTCGCGCCGCCGCCGAAGACGCTGTTGGGCGAGCGGTTGCGCGCCAGCATGCGCAGCAGGCCACGCTGGAAGCCGGTCAGCGCCATGGCGTCTCACCGGCAGCGTGCAGCTCGGCTTCGATCTCGGCCGCGGCGCGCAGCCCCCGGACCCCGCCATACTTTTGCAGCAGGCGCGCCGCGAGCTTCGCCTTCGACACGGGATCGAGGATGCGCGCGTTTGGGACGGACCAGAAGCAGAGCGTGCCGAAGTTCTTGATGGCGGCGTCGGCGAGGCTTGCCAGGCGCTCTTGCCGGGTCGCGCTGTCCGTGGCGGGCGTCTGTAAGCCACCCCTGTGAACTGCGGTCATGGAACCATGATCCTGAGCGGATGGGCACGGCCGCCCACGCACAACACCGTCTGCATTCCTCGTCGGGCTGCCGGCGCCTGCGCCGGAGCCGCCTTGAGCGCGCGGCCAAGCTCCGTGACCCTGCCTGCAACGTGCCCTCGTTCATAGCACAAGGCCGACATAGCAAAGGCCGGCGCCGGCGCTGCGTCCGCTGTCTCGCCCGGAC
>CALMAB010000653.1 GCA_937858325.1 uncultured Acetobacteraceae bacterium | reverse complement strand
CACGGATACCGTGTCCAGCGACCGGCAGGCCGGCACCATGCCGCGGGCGGAGATGCTGCCGACCGTGGGCTTGAGGCCGACGACGTTGCCGAACGCCGCCGGAACACGCCCTGACCCGGCGGTGTCCGTGCCCAGCGCAAACCGGACGATGCCCGCCGCCACCGCGACCGCGGAGCCGGAGGACGACCCGCCCGGCACGCGCGCCGGGTCGAAAACGTTGCGCGGCACGCCGTAGGGACTGCGCACGCCCACCAGGCCGGTCGCGAACTGGTCGAGGTTGGTCTTGCCGAGCAGCACGGCCCCGGCGTCGAGCAGGCGCTGCACAGCGGGCGCGGTTGCCGTGGGGACATAGGCGTAGCCGGGGCAGCCGGCCGTGGTGGGCAGGCCGGCCACGTCCAGGTTGTCCTTGACTGCGAACGGCACGCCCCACAGCGGGCGGCCGCATGGCCCTTCTTCCGTCAAGGCACAGGCGTGGTCCAGCACCGCCGCGTCCGGCAGCCGCGTGATCCACAGCGCCGGGTCCGCATAAGCCCGGTCCGCGGCGAGCGCCGCCTCTGCCATCGCGAGCGGGGTCATGCGGCCAGCACGGAGCGGCGGTCGGGGTGCGTGTGGACATCGGTGGGCATCGGGCCGGCTCCGTGGTTCGCGGCGACGCCGGGCAGGCAGGCCGCTGCCATTCGGCGCAGTGAACACCGCGGTGGCCGTGCCGTCAAAACGAGGGACTGCAAGTGAGTCCATAAGGTTTGCAGGTGGGATTGCTGTTATCGGCGCGCTTCCACGCTGGCCGCAACTGATGGCGGACCAAGCGCGGGTATGGAAACGACTGCCATGTTGACTTCGGGGCTGTGCGGGGCGGAAGCTGTTTGTCACCCACACGCAGGGGATGGTCCGATGCAGGTCACGCGCCGGGGACTGCTCCAAACCGCCGCTTCTGCCTTGCCCGTTGGTCGAGCGGCACGGGCGCAAGGCACGCAGGGCAAGGTCATCCGGATCGGGGTGCTGAGCGACATGTCCGGTCCCTACCGCGACGTCACTGGCCCCACCTCCGTCGCCTGCGCGCGCCAGGCGGCCGAGGACTTCGGCGGCCAAGGCTTCTCTGTCGAGATCGTCACCGGCGACCACCAGAACAAGGCGGATGTCGGGGCGTCCATTGCCCGGCAATGGTTCGACCGCGACGGCGTGGACATGATCACGGACGTGCCGACCTCTTCGATCGCGCTGGCCGTCAACACGGTCGCGAAGGAGAAGAACAAGGCCTACGTCAACACGGGCGCCGGCACCAACGACCTGACGGCCAAGCAATGCACCCCGGTGACGATCCACTGGGGCTACGACGTTTACATGAACGCCGTCTCCAACGGCAGCGCCCTGCTCAAGGCCGGCGGCGACTCCTGGTACTTCGTGACCGCCGACTATATCTTCGGCCAGCAGCTCTACCATGACACGGCCGCGGTCGTGACGAATCGGGGCGGCAAGGTGCTGGGCAACTCGGCCTACCCGTTTCCGGGCACGACGGACTTCTCATCGTTCCTCGTGCAGGCCCACGCAAGCGGCGCCAAGGTGCTGGGCCTTGCCAATGCCGGCGACGACGCAGTGAACTGCATCAAGCAGGCCCGCGAGTTCGGGCTTGTTCGCAGCGGCATCAGGATCGCGGCGCTCGTGTTCACCGTCACGGGCGTGCATGGCCTGGGCCTGGAAACGGCGCAGGACCTCCTTCTGACCGAGAGTTTCTACTGGGACCTCAACGAGCGCACGCGGGCATTCCTGGACCGCGTGAAGCCCAAGACGCCGGGCAACTACCCGAACGGCGTCCACGCGGCCTGCTATGCCGGGACGCTGCACTACCTGAAGTCGGTCGCGGCGCTCGGGGTTGATCGCGCGCGGGATGGCACGGCGGTGATCGCCCACATGAAATCCGTGCCGGCCGACGACGACGCGTTCGGACGCACCATCATTCGCGCTGACGGAAGGGCGATGGTCACGCCCTACCTGTTCCGGGTCAAGGCGCCTTCCCAGAGCCGGGGCGACTGGGATTTCTATGAACTCGTGGCGACAACGCCGCCCGATGAGGCGGCTTTGCCCGCAACTGACTGCCCGCTGATCCGAGCCTGACACGCTGGACGGACAAGCCACGCGCCGATGGGATCCCACAGGATCCAGGGGAGGCAGCAGGCCGGGCCGGGGCGATCAGCGTTGTGTTGGAGGGATTGCGGCATCCCTGGCCGGCGTGCAGCGGTTGCGGATCGCCATCCCGGCCTTCTTGCGCACCGGAGGACGGGAGATTTCGGTGTTGCTGCACTTCCGCTACGGCAAGGTGGTGCACCCGTGATCAATGGTGGTGGTGCCCTTCCCCGCCGGCGGCGGTGAGCGGCACGGCGGCGATGGCCCAGACAGCCGCGGCCAAAGCGCCAGGGTCGTCCCACGCCGCAGCGTCCGGCCCGGTCTTGACGGCGCGCATCCATCCGTTGGCATCCACCAGCATCCTGGACCCGGCGAGCGTGTCTGGGGACTGGCCCGTGACAACGGCCAGGGCATCCCAGGCTGCCGGGTCGGCAGAAGCGCAGGCGGGGCGGCCTTCCGGCTCCTCCCGCGTCAGCACGATGGGGACCACGCCGGCGCCGGCGGTCTTGGGCGGCGGCGCGCCCGGCTGCTCGGCCACGAGGTAAAGCACGCGGCCGCGGAGGTCGTCGGTGGTCACTGCGTCTTGGCGCAAATCCCTTTGGGATTTCGCTGCTCCCGGACACGCCAGGCTGAAGCCGGGGAGCGCGACCGGCAGCGGCCACGCGCCGGAGCTTTGCAGGGCCAGGCCGGCGTTGCGGGCGCGAACCGCGTCGATCAGCGCCCACCGCTGCTCGTCGGACAGCACGCCCGCGAAGCCCGGCATGGCCTGCGTGCCGTCCGGCGCGTCCATCCCGTGCAGCAGCCACCAGAACAGCTCGCCGTCCGCATGGTCCCACAAATACGCCGCGGAAAGGTCGGCGGGCGGCACGGGCAAGCCGCCGGCATCCGGGCCGTCGCCGCGGCCCTCCGCGCCGTGGCAGCGCGCGCAGTGCTGCGGGTAGAGCACCGCGCCCTGCACGACCGACGCCGCCGCGAAGCCGGTCGGGGACGCGTAGTAGCTGGTCGGGTAGGCTTCCACGAGCAGCAGCGACAAATGCGGCGCGGCGAAGGAGGCCAGCAGCCCGGCCAGCGCGAGCACCCCCGCAAAAGGCGCCCGGCGGCGCACCGGCCGCCACAGCAGCGC
>CALMAB010000652.1 GCA_937858325.1 uncultured Acetobacteraceae bacterium | reverse complement strand
CACCGGGATTTCGGGCAGGCGGCTGGCGACCAGCTGCGCCGCCACGCGCGCCGTCCGGGCGGAGGCGACCAGCCCGATGTGGCCGTGGCCGAACGCATACACCACGTCCGGCGTGGCGCCCGCCCGGCCCAGGCAAGGCAGGCCGTCCGGCAAGCTAGGTCGGTGCCCCATCCAAACCTTGACCCTGTCGGCCGGCAGCGTGCGCGGCAGGCCGGGAAAGCAGCGCAGCAGGTGGTCGCGCAGCACCTCCGCCCGCCGCCAGTCCGGCGCGGCATGGAGGCCCGCGATCTCCACCTGCCCGGCGCAGCGCAACCCACCCTCCGTCATCGTGATCGCCATCTTGCCGTCGGACGGCATCAGCGGCAGCGTCGGGCCGGCTTCCGGATCGCTCAGCACCGCATGGTAGCCGCGCTCGCTTTCCAGCGGCACGCGGTCCCCAGCTGCGGCGGCCAGCGCCTTGGAGTGGACACCCGCGCTGACCACCGCGGCGTCGCAGGCCAGCGTGCCGCCATCGGTCTCCACGCCGCGCAAACGGCCGCCTTCGATCCTGAACCCGGTCGCGCGCCGCCGCTCCACCATGGCGCCCTCCCGCCGGGCCAGGGCCGCCATCGCCGCGACGTAGGCGCCGGGGTTTCGGCAATGCCCGGCTTCCTCCACCAGCACGCCGAAGCGGTAGCGCCGGTCCAGCGCCGGCTCGCGCTGGCGCATCTCGTCCTCGTCCAGCTCAAGCCAGCCTATGCCGACGGAAGCGCGGATGCGGAAGGCCATCGCCTCGGCCTCAAAGGCGGCGCGGTCCGGGAAGACGTACATCAGGCCCCGCTGCTCGATCAGGTGGCCCACCCCGGCCTCCTCCGCCAGCCTGCGATGAAGCGCCGGGGCGTCCAGCAGCAACGGCCGCAGGGCCTGGGCGGCGCGGGCCACGCGCGCCTCGGTCCAGCCGGCGAGGAGGTACCGCAGCAGCCAGGGCGCCACGCGCGGCAGGTGCCGCCACCGGATCGACAGCGGCCCGAGCGGATCGGCCAAATAGCCCGGCAGCTTCCGCCACGTCCCCGGCCCGGCCGGCGGGATCACCGACATGGTGGAAAGCCAGCACCCGTTGCCGTAGCTGGCCGCCTGCTCGCCGCCGGGTTCGCCGGGTTCGATGATCGTGACCCGGTGCCCGTCGCGCATCAGTTCCAGCGCGGTCGCCGTCCCCACCGCGCCGGCGCCGATCACGGCGACATGCCGGCTCAAGCGGTCCCCCGCCTAGACAACCTGGTTCCGCAAGGCCGCGTCGCCTCGCCAAAGGCGGTTCAAGTTCTCCATCAGGACTTCGACCACGTTGTCCTCGTAGCTGCGCGTTTCGCCGCCGAGGTGGGACGTGATGAGCACGCCCGGCATCGTCCAAAGCGGGGATGCGGCCGGCAGCGGCTCCTCCGCTACGACGTCCAGGGCCGCGCCCGCGATCCGGCCGGACCGCAGCGCCGCGAGGAGGTCGCTCTCCACCACGCAGCCGCCCCGCGCCACGTTGACCAGGTAGGCGGACGGCTTCATGCGCCCGAACGCCGCGGCGTCCATGAGGCCCGTCGTGTCCGCGGTGATCGGACAGGTGAGCGCCACGAAGTCCGCCCTCCGCAGCAGCGCCGGCAAGGCCGCAAGGCCGTGCACGGCGTCCGCGCCGTCCGCGCCTTTCGCCGGGTCCTGCCGGACGCCGATCACGGTCATCTCAAAGGCCTTCGCCAGCCGCGCCAGGCGCCCGCCGATGCCCCCGAGGCCGACCACCAACAGGGTCTTGCCGGTCAGCTCGTCCTCCCGGTCGTCGAGGTTGCCCGCCATGGGGCGCCAATGCCTGCGCTTCTGGTTGTCCCATGCTTCCGGCAAGCGCCGGGCCAGCGCCAGGACCAGCGCCATCGCGTGGTGCGCCACGGCCCGGGCGTTCACGCCCCGCGCGCTTGCCAGGCGGATGCCCTTCGCGCGCAGCGCCGCCTGGTCGAACTGGTCCACGCCCGCGCTGACCGACTGGATGAACTTCAGCCTCGGCGCGTGGTCGAGCAGGCCGTTGCTCCATAGGCCCGACACCACCACGACGTCCGCCTCCGCCACGCGCTGCTTGAACTCGGCGGCGCTGCGGACCTCGATGACATGCAAGCCGGGGTGTGCAGCCCCGAGGCGCGATTTAAGCTGATAGGCCGGGTGGGCGATGCAGATCGTGAGGTGTTCCCGGGCCGGCAGCATTGGTCGTCACTCCTGCTCGTCTGCTGCCGTGCGGGGTAGCAGACGCACGTCACAGCCCTGTCCTTAAGGACATAGAATGAGGCTGGGCCATACAGGCTGATGGCGCAAGCGGGAACAGGCGGCCATCCGGGCGACCTCCCGGCCCGCGGCGCTTGCCACCTGGATCGCCGCGCCAACCGGCTCGAAGGAGAACGGCACCCGGCCGGGATTCCACCCGCTGTGTCCGGTTCCGGATTTGAGCGCGTTGCTCCCCGTGATAGCAACCTTCAGGCGCCCGCATCGCGGCCCGCCGCCATCCCATTCTGCTACCACGGTTCTGGACCCGAGATGGGGTCCAGCTCAAGGAGGGAACAACCATGAGGACACGCAAATCTCCCGTCCCCGCGGCAGCCGTCGCGTTCTGCTGCACCGCCCTGCTGCTCGCCATCGCCGGGGCGGCCCGCGCGGCCGAGCCGCCGCCCCGGACCCGGGGCACCATCGAGCGCCTGGACGGCGACATGCTCACGCTCGGCACGCGCGGGGGCCAGAAGGCCACGTTCAAGCTCACGCCCGACACCAAGATCGTCGGCGCGGTGGGCGCCCGGCTCGGCGACATCAAGCCCAACACCTACATCGGCACTTCCGCCGCGCCCCAGCCGGACGGCACGCTCAAGGCGATAGAGGTACACGTGTTCCCGGAAAGCATGCGCGGCACCGGCGACGGCCATTACCCTTGGGACCTTGAGAACGCCAACACCATGACCAACGGCGCGGTGGGCGCCCTCACGGGAACCAGCGGGCGCACGATGACGGTCAACTACCAGGGCGGCGAGCGGAAGGTCGTCGTGCCCGAGGACACACCCGTCGTGGCCTTCGAGCCTTCCGACCGCGGCATCGTCAAGCCCGGCGCCCGCGCCCTCGTCATCGCCCCCAAGAGCGCGGACGGCACGCAGACCGCCGCCTTCCTCGTGGTCGGCGAGAACGGCGTCAACCCGCCGATGTGAGCCGCCGCGCCGAGGCAAGCCCCCGTCCGCGCATCACCGCGGACGGGGGCGATGCCGACGCCGCGCTAAACGGAGAACCTTCTCACGGCGGCCTCGTCCCACGCGATCCCCGCGCCCGGCCGGTCCGGGATGTGGATCGCGCCGTCGCGCACCGGAAAGGGTTCCGCCAGGAACGGGTTGCCCCAGTCCCGCCATTCCAGCCAATCCGCGCTTTCGCTCACCCGCAGCAGGTGGGCGGAGAACTCGGGGTAAAGGTGGCTCGACAGCGGCAGGTTGGCAGCCCCTGCGATGGCGGCGGTGCGGAGCCAGCCCGTGACCCCGCCGATCCGCATCAGGTCCGGCATGTAGCAATCGGCCGCGCCCGCCTGCACGGCACGCAGGAAGTCGCGCGGCCCGAAGATGTTCTCGCCGATCATGACCGGCGTCTTCAGCTCGTTCGCCAGGCGCGCGCAGCCGGCGTAGTCGTCGAACACGATCGGCTCCTCGAACCATTCCAGCCCTTGGTCGTCCAGCGCGTGCAGCAGGCGCAGCGCCGCCGTCAACGACTGGCCCTGGTTGAAGTCGCTCATCAGGATGATGTCGTCGCCCGCGGCCCGGCGCACCTCCGAGATCGCCCTCACGTCCTCGCGCACGTGGTCGCGGCCGAGCCGGATCTTGATCGCCTTGAACCCGCCCTCCGCCACCAGCGACGCCGCTTCCTCCGCGATCCGCTCCATTGGGATGAGCCACAGCCCGTTGGTGTTGTAGGCGCGCACCGGGCCGACCGTCCCGCCCAGCAGCACGGCCAGCGGCACGCCCGCGCCCTTGGCCAGCGCGTCCCACATCGCCATGTCGATGCCGGCCATCGCGATCAACGGCGTGCCTTGCCGGCCGTTGAAGTGCAGCGCGCGCATCGCCGCCTCGAAACGGTCGAACGGCGCAACCGGCTTGCCGCGCCCGTGCGCCGCCATGTCGTCGATCAGGGCGAGGATGGATTTCGTGGCGCTCGCCCGATACGGCTCCAGGTAGCCGTGGCCGACGATGCCTTCCGCCGTGACGACATCGACCAGGATGAAGGGCCAGTGGCTGTACTCGCCGACCTTGCCGACGATTGGGCGGCGGAGCGGCACGCTGAGCACGCGCGCGTCGATCCGTTCAAGGGTGAGCCGGGGCATCGTTGGTGCGGTCATGCGTGCCATCCTCCCATGGTCCAGTATGGACGACGTGGCCGAGCGGCTGCAACATGGCTCGGCGGCCCAGGTACCTGGGCGTTCTACGCCCTTGGTTCAGGCCGAGACAGGGACGGGCGCGGAAGCGGGCCGCCTCCAGCGCGCCGGGCCGGTGCGGTGGATGGACCGTCCCGCGGTGTCCACCGCGACCGTGACCGGCATGTCCTCCACCACGAACTCGTGGACCGCCTCCATGCCGAGGTCGGGAAAGGCGAGCACGCGGGCAGAGCGGATCGCCTTGGACACCAGGTAGGCGGCGCCGCCGACGGCGATCAGGTAGGCGCAGCCGTGCCACGCGATGGCGTCCACCGCCGCCGGGCCGCGCTCGGCCTTGCCGATCATCACCAGCAGGCCGGTCGCGGGCAGGATGGCGTCGAGGAACTTGTCCATGCGCGTGGAGGTGGTGGGGCCGGCGGGGCCGACCGCCTCGCCCTCCACCGCGTCCACCGGGCCGACGTAGTAGATGGCGCGGCCACGCAGGTCCACCGGCAGCGCCTCGCCGCGCGCCAGCATCTGCACCATGCGCAGGTGCGCCGCGTCGCGCCCGGTCAGCATCCGGCCGGACAGCAGCAGCGTCTCGCCCGCCTGCCATGTCGCCACCTCCTCGCGGGTCAGGGCGTCGAGGTTCACGCGCCGCCCGGCCGGGCCGGCGACGGCCAGCCCCTCCGGATAAGCGCCAAGCCCGGGCGGGTCGAGGCGCGCGGGGCCGGACCCGTCCAGCGTGAAGCGGACGTGCCGGTCGGCCGCGCATTGCGGGATCAGCGCCACGGGCAGCGAGGCCGCATGGGTCGGAAAGGTGCGGAGCTTGACGTCGAGCACGGTGGTCAGCCCGCCCAGGCCCTGGGCGCCGATGCCGAGCGCGTTGATGCGGTCGCACAGCGCCAGGCGGAACGCTTCCTCGGGGTTTGCCGGGCCGCGGGCGCGGATCGCGGGAAGGTCGATGGGGTCGAGCAGCGACTGCTTGGCGAGCGCCATCGCCTTGTCCGGCGAGCCGCCGACGCCCAGGCCGATCAGCCCGGGCGGGCACCACCCGGCGCCCAACCCTTCCACGGTGCGCACCACCCAGTCCGCCACGTCGTCGCTGGGGTTCAGCGCTGCGAACTTCGCCTTGTTCTCCGAGCCGCCGCCCTTGGCCGCGACGTGGACCTCCACGGCGTCGCCCGCCACCAGCTCGACGTGCAGCATCGCCGGCGTGTTGTCGCCGGTGTTGCGGCGCGCGAACAGCGGGTCGGACACGACGGACGCGCGCAGCGGGTTGCGCTCGGCCAGCCAGGCGGTGCGGACGGCCTCGTCCACGATCTCCTGCAGGCCGCGCTTCGTGTCGATGCGGGCGCCGACCCCCACCCTCATGAACACCTGGGCGGTGCCGGTGTCCTGGCAGATCGGGCGGCGGCCGGCAGCGGCCATGCGCGAGTTGACCAGGATTTGCGCCATGGCGTCCCGCGCCGCCGGGCTCTCCTCCCGGCGCCAAGCCTCGGCCAGGTTCCGCACGTAATCGGCAGGATGGTAATACGAGATGAATTGCAGCGCGTCGGCGATGGACGCGATCAAATCCGCTTCGGTGATGGTCGCCATCGCTTCTACTC
>CALMAB010000651.1 GCA_937858325.1 uncultured Acetobacteraceae bacterium | reverse complement strand
GGCCCGGCGCCAACCCGCGCTTCCCGCTCGGGTCGGTGCCGAGCGGGCGGGACATCGCCGCGCAAATCTTCCACGGCGCGCGCACCAGCCTGCTGATCGGCGGCGTGGCGACGGCGGTGTCGCTGGGCATCGGCATCGGGGTGGGCGCGGTGGCGGGGTTCTACGGCGGCTGGGTGGACGACGCGCTGATGCGCGTCACCGAGGCGTTCCAGACCCTGCCGGGCTTCCTGCTGCTGCTGGTGCTGGTCGCCGTGTTCGGCTCGGCGATCGCCACGGTGACGCTGGCCATCGGCATCCTGTCCTGGCCCGCCACGGCGCGGCTGACCCGGGCCGAGTTCCTGACGCTGCGCAGCCGCGAGTTCGTGCAGTCCTGCCGCACGCTGGGCATGGGCAACGCCCGGATCATCCTGGGCGAAATCCTGCCCAACGCGCTGCCGCCGGTGATCGTGTATGCCGGGGTGGTGATGGCGTCCTCGATCCTGCTGGAAAGCGCGCTGGCGTTCCTCAACCTGTCGGACCCGAACGTCGCGTCCTGGGGCAACCTGATCGGGGCAGGCAAGGGCGTGCTGAGGGTGCAGTGGTACGTGTCGGCCATCCCCGGCGTCGCGGTCCTGCTGACCGTCTTGGCGGTGTCGCTGGTGGGACAGGGGCTGAACGACGCGCTGAACCCGCGGCTGCGGGACCGCGGTTGAGCGCCGTCCTGGAGGTCGCCGGCCTGACCGTGGCGCTGCCCGCGGGCGCGGACCGGCCCTTCGCGCTGCAGGACGTGTCCTTCAGCCTGGAGGCGGGCGAAATCCTGTGCATGGTGGGGGAAAGCGGCTCCGGCAAGTCGATGGCAGCCCTCGCCATCATGCGCCTGCTGCCGCCCGGCGTGCGCGTGGCCGCCGGGCGGATCGCGCTGGCCGGCACTGACATGCTGGCCATCCCGGCGCCGGCGATGCGCCGGGTGCGCGGCGCCCGGATCGCGACCGTGTTCCAGGACCCGATGACGGCGCTGAACCCGCTACGCCGCGTCGGCGACCAGGTGGGAGAGATGTTCGCGGCGCACACGGACCTGTCGCGAGGCGACATCCGGCGCCGGGTGCTGGCGCTGCTGGAGGAGGTGCGGCTGCCCGACCCGGCTTCCGTCGCCCGCGCCTTTCCGCACGAGCTGTCGGGTGGGCAGCGGCAGCGGGCGGTGATCGCCATGGCGCTGGCGTTGGAGCCGGCGGTGCTGATCGCCGACGAGCCGACCACGGCGCTGGACGTGACGACGCAGGCGCAGATCCTTGCCTTGATCCGGGATTTGCAGCGCCGGCGCGGCACCGCGGTGCTGTTCATCACCCATGACTTCGGCGTGGTGGCCGACATCGCCGACCGCGTGGCCGTGATGCAGGCCGGGCGGATGGTCGAGCAGGGTCCGGCGGCCGACATCCTGCAACGCGCCCAGCACCCCTACACCCAAGCCCTGATCGCCGCCGTGCCGCCGCTTTCGCGCGCCGCCGCCATCGTGTCGCCCGCTGAGGCGCCGCCCATCCTGGTGGTGCAGGGCGTGTCCAAGACGTTTGGCAGGCCCGGCCTGTTCCGGCGCGGCCGGGTCACGCGGGCGGTGGACGATGTGAGCCTTGCTTTGCCCCGCGGCGGCACGCTCGGCATCGTGGGGGAAAGCGGGTCCGGCAAATCGACGCTGGCGCGCTGCATCGTCCGCCTGCTGGAGCCGGACGCCGGCAGCATCCGCTTGGACGGCACGGACCTGCTGCGCCTGACGCGGCGGGACATGCGGCGGCAGGCGGCGCGGGTGCAGATGGTGTTCCAGGACCCGTTCGCCTCCTTGAACCCGCGCCGCCGGGCCGGCGACTTGGTGGCGCAGGGGCCGATGCTGCACGGCGTCGGCCGGGCGGAGGCGATGACCCGGGCGCGGGAGCTGTTCGCGCTGGTGGGCCTGCAGCCGGACGCGGCCGACCGCTTCCCGCACGAGTTCTCCGGCGGCCAGCGCCAGCGCATCGGCCTGGCGCGCGCCCTGGCCCTGCGGCCGGAGGTGCTGGTGGCAGACGAGGCGGTCTCAGCGCTCGACGTGTCCGTGCAGGCACAGGTGCTGCGGCTGCTCGCCGACCTGCGCGCCCGGCTCGGCTTGTCGATGATTTTCATCACCCATGACCTGCGGGTGGCGGCGCAGATCTGCGATCAGGTGGCGGTGATGCGCAAGGGCAGAGTGGTCGAGCAGGGCGAGGCCGCCACCGTGCTGGGCGCGCCGCGGCACGCCTACACGCAGGCTTTGGTCGCCGCCGTGCCGGGGCGAAGCTGGACGCCGCCGGGCTGATCAGAAGGGAAGGAAGTGTTCGGGCACGAAGAACGGCGTGTCCTGCAACTCCGGCTCGGCGAAGGCTTCCAGCTCGCGGCGGACATGGGCGATGTCATCCGCGAAGAAGTGCGCCGCCACCGCGTGGGCCAGGCGCTCCGCCCCGGCGGACACGCCCGGGATGTCCGACGCGATGGCGCCGAGGCTGGCAGAGGCGGCGTGGTTGAAGGCGTGGACGCGGCACAATCCGGGACAAGCGCCGGGCGTGCGCTCCGTCAGCTCGAACCCGTCGCCGAGCCAGGGAAAGCGGCCGAGGCCGGGGCGCTCAAGCCCTTTGGGCGGGGTGTAGCAATCGGCCCAGGTGGCCATGGCCCCGGCGACGCCCGCCAGCTCCGGCGACCGTCGCAGGTCGGTGTCGAACCCCGTGCCGAGGATCAGGAAGTCCGCCTGCGCGGCGGCGCCGTCCGGCAGGGCGAGCCGGACGCCATCGCCGGACCGCACGGCCCCGCGCAGCTCGGTACCGAAGTGGATATGGAACCCGGCCTGGCGCCCCGCTTGACGCAGCGTGCGCAGCACCGTCTCGTGCGGCGGCGGGGCTTGCAGGTCGTGCAGGTAGGCGAGGATGCGCCACTTCTCCGCAGCCGGCAGGGCGGCCCAGCCCTCGAAGAAGCCGGGCGTCGCGGAGCCGCGGCCCTTGTTGATCTGCGGCAGCTCCCGCCGGCGCACATACATATCGACCCGGCGCGCCCCGTGCTCCAAGGCCGTGGCGGCGTTGTCCCAGGCGGACGGCCCCGCGCCGACCACCGCCACCGCGCGTCCGCGCAGGGCACCGAAGTCGATGAACTCGGCCGTGTGCGCCGCCCGGTCCGGCCACAAGGCGCGGTCCACCCAGTCCGGCACGGTGAAGCCCATGCCCCCGCGCCCGCTGGCCAGCACCACGCGGCGCGCATGCAGGGTCCGCTCGACGCCCGCCTCCACCACGTCCACGGCGACCAGCCCGGCGCCGGGGGCGATGCGCCGCACGGCCATGCCGCTCCGCAGCGGCAAGCGGAGCACGGTGCGCACCCAGGTCAGGTAGTCCTGCCATAGCCCGTTCGGGATCTTTCCCAATGCGTCCCAGGCCGCGGCGCCGAACCGGGCCTCGTGCCAGGCGCGATACGTCAGCGACGGGAGGCCGAGGGCGATCCCGGGCAGGTGCTTGGGGCTGCGCAGGGTTTCCATGCGGGCATAGGTGATCCAAGGGCCTTCCTGCCCTTCCAGCGCGCGGTCCAGCATGAGGACGCGGATGCCCTTCATGACCAGGGCGGCGGCCGCGGCGATGCCGTACATGCCGGCGCCGACCACGACCACATCAACCGCCACCGCGCCGTCCGGGTCGATGGCCGCAGCGGTCCAGGGCGGGGGCGGCAGGCGCAGCAGGTCCAGGTCCCGCGCCACCCGCCGGTCATGCGCCGCCGCGCCGATGGCGTCCGTCACGCCGCGTCCGGCTCGGCCGGGTCTGGGGAGTCCGGGGGCGTGGCCCCGCCCATCGTCGCTCGCGTGCGGGCCAGCCCTGCCGGCCGAGTGCCCATCCGGCGCCGGGCAGGAAGCGGCAGGGTGTCGCTGTCGTTCGCCATGCGGTCTCCGGTCCCCTGCGGGACGAGATGTTGGACCGACAGCCTGCGGCTCAAGGTGCTGGTTCTACACGGCATCACCGTGCGGCACCGGCGCGGATGCGCAGCATGTCGCTGCCGACCTCCCACGTGGCCGGACTGGCGGCGGCGGTGCTGCCGCGGACGCCGTCAGCCCTCAGCGCGGGCAGAAGCGGGTGCGCTCCCCCTTGCCGTAGCCGGCCTGCCGGTCGTCGAAGCACGGCTGGGTCCCACGCTCCTGCGGCGCCGGCGCGGTCGGCGCGGCCACCGTTGCGGCCTGGACCCAGCCGACCAAGCCCTCGAACTGGACCTCGCACCAGGCGTCGGCGCACCTCAGCACATCGAGCGCCGCCTCGCGGTCCAGCTCGTCCGTCACGGCGTATTCCAAGCCCGGCCCGGCACGCAGAAAGGTCGCCCGGGCGGCATGGCCCATCCAAGCGTAGGCCGGCGCAACGGCGGCCAAGGTCGCCACGGCGGCCACTATCACGGATTGGTGAGGCTTCATCGCGGCGCTGCCCTCCTGCGTAACTCCTGATTGACGCCCAAAGTGTCAGGTTTTATTGACACAGACAAGGGATCACTTGGAGAACGCGATGGCCCTTCTGTCGTATGAGGCGAAGTACCGTGTGCGCGGCGGCACCCTGGTCGGCGGCGAGCTGTTCGACTTCTGGGTCGGCCCGTTCTACGTCGGCTTCTTCGGCGTGACCGCCGCTGCCTCCGCCCTGCTCGGCACGCTGCTGATCTTCTACGGCGCCGCCACCGGGCCGACCTGGCAGCCCTTCGCCATCACCATCAACCCGCCGCCCATCAGCCGCGGCCTGTCCTTCGCCCCCTTGCAGGATGGCGGGCTTTGGCAATGGATCACCTTCTTCTCCATCATCGCCTTTGTGTCCTGGGCGCTGCGCCAGGTGGAGATCGCGCGCAAGCTGGGCATGGGGCTGCACGTGCCCATCGGCTTTTCCGCAGCCATCTTCGCTTATGTGAGCCTGGTGGTGATCCGGCCGTTCCTGCTGGGCGCCTGGGGCTACGGCTTCCCGTATGGGATCATGAGCCACCTCGATTGGGTCAGCAACACCGGCTACCAATACCTGCACTTCCACTACAACCCGGCGCACATGCTGGCGGTGACGTTCTTCTTCACCACGACCTTCCTGCTGGCGATGCACAGCGGGGAAATCCTCGCTTCTGCCCACCCGCCGGCGGGTGGGCGGGTGAAGTCCGCCGAGCATGAAAGCGTGTATTTCCGCGACACCATCGCCTACTCCATCGGCGAGCTGGGCATCCACCGGCTGGGCTTCTTCCTGGCGATCAACGCCGGGGTGTGGAGCGCGATCTGCATCCTGATCTCCGGCACGGTCTGGACCCGCGGCTGGCCGTATTGGTGGGACTGGTACCTGCACATCCCGATCTGGAGCGCCGCCGGCTTCAACTGACCCTCAGAAGGAGCCGGCCATGGCCCGCTACCACACCCTGTTCACGTCCTTTGAGCTGCAAGGCCCCGACGAGCTGGGCATCCCGCTGCCGCGCGGCAGCTCGCCCCGGCGCCTCCGCCCGTTCCGCTCCTCCTGGCTCGGCCGCATCGGCGAGAACCAGGTGGGGCCGACCTACCTGGGCGCCCTGGGCCTCGCTTCCATCGTCTGCGGCTTCATCGCCATCGAGATCATCGGCCTCAACATGTGGGCGTCAGTGGACTGGAACGTGGTCCGCTTCATCAAGATGCTGCCCTTCCTGGCGCTGGAGCCGCCGTCGGCCAAGCAGGGCCTATCGCTGTTCCCGCCGCTGGAGGATGGCGGCTGGTGGCTGATGGCCGGGTTCTTCCTCACGGCGTCCATCCTGCTGTGGTGGGTACGCATGTACCGCCGTGCCCGCGCGCTGGGCATGGGCACGCACGTGTGCTGGGCCTTTGCGTCGGCAATCTGGCTCTATCTGGTGCTAGGCTTCATCCGGCCGATCCTGATGGGGTCCTGGTCGGAGGCGGTGCCGTTCGGGGTCATCGAGCACCTGAACTGGACGGCCACGTTCTCCGTCCGCTACGGCAACATCTTCTACAACCCGTTCCACATGCTTTCCATCGTGTTCCTTTACGGCTCCACCATGCTGTTCACCATGCACGGCGGCACCATCCTGGCGCTCACCAAGTTCGGGGGCGAGCGCGAAACGCACGAGATCACCGACCCCGGCACCGCCATGGAGCGCGGCTCCCTGTTCTGGCGCTGGACCATGGGGTTCAACGCCAACTTCGACTCCGTGCACCGCTGGCTGTTCACCTTCGCGACGCTGACCACGCTGACCGGCGGCATCGGCATCCTGATGACCGGAACCGTGGTGGACAACTGGTACCTGTGGGGCGTGAAGCACGGCATCGCGCCGCAGTACGCCCGCATCCAGCCGATCCCGGACAGCCTGCCGCCCGGCATCATGCCGCGCTTGCCGCAGCTGGACGTGCGCCAGCCGGAGCTTGCGCGATGAAGTCGATCACCCTCGCCGCGGGCGCCGCCCTGCTGGCCGGTGCCGCGTTCGTCCTGTTCGTGCCGACCTGGGAGCACACGCCCCGGGGCACGGAGATGAGCTTCCCCCAGGGCATCCAGTTCGAGCCGGCGCGGACCTGGCTCGCGTCCAACAAGGCGCCCGCCCCGCTGCCGCCCGCGGAGGCCGGCGGCCCCATGGCGACGGAGGCGTATAAGAACGTCCAGGTGCTGACCGACGTGAGCGCCGCCGAGTTCATGCGGACGCAATACGCCATCACCCAATGGGTGTCCCCGCGGGAAGGCTGCGGATTCTGCCACGAGGGGGAAAATTGGGCGTCCGACGCCAAGCCCGCCAAGGCCGCCGCGCGCATCATGATGAAGATGACCCGGCACCTGAACGCCGACTGGAAGGAGCACGTCCAGCCCAGCGGCGTCACCTGCTATTCCTGCCACCGCGGCCAGCCCGTCCCCGCGGAAACCTGGTTCCCGCAGGCGCCGATGCCGCAGCGCCGCTATGTCGCCAAGCGGGACAACTGGCAGGAAGCCGCCGACACGGTCCGCAAGTTCTTCCCCGACAACGGGTGGGACGAGTGGTACGTGGGCGACGAGCCGATCCACGTGCAGTCCGACACCGCCCTGCCGACCCACCGCATCGGCGCCTTCGTGGTGGCCAAGCGGGTTTACGAGATGATGATGCAGTACTCGGACGGCATCGGCGTCAACTGCGGCTATTGCCACAATTCCCGCGCCTTCTGGGATTGGGACGAAAGCACGCCGCAGCGGTGGACCGGCTACAACGCGCTGCGCCTGGTGCGGGACCTGAACAACAACTTCCTTCTGGATGTCGCCGCCGCCATCCCGCAGACCCGGCAGTTGGTGCGCGAAACCAACCTGCCGGTGATCCCGGCGCAGCAGCGCGGGGTGCAGCAAGGCAACGGCTTGGTGGTCTGCGCCACCTGCCACCAGGGCGTCCCCCAGCCGTTGAACGGCGCCAACATGGTGCGCGACTACCCCGCCTTGACGCCCGCCGCCGCTACCGCCGCCGCACGCTGACGAGGTTTCCCCCATGCAAGCAGGCGCGATCACCCAATACATCGACGTGGCCCAGGCCGCGTGGTGGCTGTTCTTCCTGGCGTTCATCGGCGTCGTGCTGTTGCTGCGGCGCGAGGACCAGCGGGAAGGCTACCCGAAGGACAACCTGGGCCTGCAGCCGCTGGCGGGTCCGATGCCCTTGCCGCCGTCC
>CALMAB010000650.1:1197-2384 GCA_937858325.1 uncultured Acetobacteraceae bacterium | reverse complement strand
CCACCACCCTGCGCGGCGTGATGACCCGGCGCCGCAGCAGCGGGCGCATGATGCTGAACAGGCGGTGCGCCAGCACCGGATGACGCCCCAGGCGGTATAGGTGGCCGACGCCGGGCGCACGCGGATGGACGCCGTGCGCCGGCGGCACTGGGCAGACCAGCGCCACTCCCTGCACCCGCTGCGGCAGCGCATAGGCGCAGGCCACCGCGTAAGGTGCACCGCCCGACAAACCGACGACATGGAACCGCTCCAGGCCGAGCCGGTCGGCCACGCCGGCCACATCCCGCGGCCAATCCAGCAAGGTCCGCCCCGGATGCGGCGAGGACCGCCCATAGCCCGGACGGTCGAGCGCCAGCAGACGGACCGGCAGATCCGGGATCAACCCGGCCTCCAGCCGCGACGCCGGCCAGCCGTGAAAGTAGAGCACCGTGGGTCCGGCGGAAGCGCCGTACTCTTCAACGGCGATCACCCGGCCGTCCGGCAGCCGCACGGTGAGGGAGGGCGGCGCGGTCCGGTGATCCTGGCGGGCGACCTGCCTGCGGCGCGCCAGCCGCTTGAGCGCCCAGCCTACCATGGGCGGCCAAGGCACAAAAAAAAGCCCGCCGGAGCGGGCCTTTATCATCGCCATGAACCCGTCAAGCGGTGGGCGGGGCGGCGGCGCGCTTGGCCTGCGAGCGGGCGATCCGGCGCTTCAGCACCTGCGCCTCAGCCGGCAAGCTCCGGTTCGGCGTGCCCAGCAGGAAGGCATCAAGGCCACCATTGTGCTCGATGGTGCGGATCGCGTGGGTGGTCAGGCGCACGCGGATGGTGGTGCCCAGGATGTCCGACAGCAGCGACGTGTGCTGCATGTTGGGCAGGAAGCGGCGGCGGGACTTGTTGTTCGCGTGGCTGACGTTGTTGCCAGACTGCACACCCTTGCCCGTGAACTGGCAGCGACGAGACATCGGAAACCCTCAAATCAAAAACACCGCGCAGGACGAGCCTGGCGGCTGAAGCGCGGCTTATGCCGGCCCGGCGCCCTCGCGTCAACCCGGAGGGCGCTTAAGCGCGGCCCGACGTGCCCCCGTGCGGGCCGTACTCCGCCCGCAGCTCACCCGACCGCACGCTGGACATGGCGTTCTGCAGCACCTGCACGATGGCCTCGTCGCTCATGGTGCGCGCCAGCAGGCCGAGCGAGCCGCCGAGCA
>CALMAB010000650.1:0-1097 GCA_937858325.1 uncultured Acetobacteraceae bacterium | reverse complement strand
GTGGACAGGCGGTGCGCGATCACCAGCGTGGTGCGGTGCGCCGACACGGCACGCAGCGCCGTCTCGATCTCCCGCTCCGTCCGCGTGTCGAGCGCGCTGGTCGCCTCGTCCAGAATCAGGATGCGCGGGTTCTTCAGGATCGTGCGGGCGATGGCAACGCGCTGCTTTTCCCCGCCTGACAGCTTGAGGCCGCGCTCGCCGACGCGGGTGTTGTAGCCCTCCGGCAGGCGCAGAACGAAGTCGTGGACCTGGGCCAGCCGGGCGGCGTGCTCGACCTCCGCCTGCGACGCGCCGGGGCGGCCATAGGCGATGTTGTAGCCGATGGTATCGTTGAACAGCACGGTGTCCTGCGGCACCACGCCGATGGCGGCGCGCAGGCTGGCCTGCGTCAGGTCGCGCACGTCGATGCCGTCGATCTCCACGGCACCCTCCGTCACGTCGTAGAAGCGGAACAGCAGGCGGCTGATGGTGGACTTCCCCGCGCCGGTCGGCCCCACGATGGCGAGCTTGGCCCCGGCAGCGGCGGAGAAGCTCACGCCGCGCAGGATTTCCCGGTTCGGGTTGTAGCCGAAATGCACGCCGCGGAACGCCACCGTGCCGGGCGGCTGCGCGCCGCCGCCCGTAGGAGTCGCCGCCAGCACAACGGCGCCGGGCCGGTCCGCAACCTCCTGCCCCACCGCGAGCAGGCGGAACATCTGCTCCATGTCCACCAGGCCCTGCTTGATCTCCCGGTACACGAAGCCCAGGAAGTTCAGCGGCTGGTAAAGCTGCATCAAATAGGTGTTCACCAGCACGAACTGGCCCACCGTCATGGTGCCGGCCTGCACGCCGTCCGCCGCCATCAGCATGACGCCGCCCAGGCCCGCCGCGATGATCAGCGCCTGGCCCAGGTTCAGCATGTTGAGCGTGACCTGGCTCTTGACCGCCGCGCGCTCGTAGCGGGCGCGGGCCTCGTCGAAGCGCCGCGCCTCGTGCGCCTCGTTGCCGAAGTACTTGACGGTCTCGAAGTTCAGCAGGCTGTCGATGGCCTTGTTCTGCGCGTCGTTGTCGGTGTCGTTCATCGCCCGGCGGAACCGGACGCGCCAGTTGGTGAAGCC
>CALMAB010000649.1 GCA_937858325.1 uncultured Acetobacteraceae bacterium | reverse complement strand
CCACCGCACCCAGCCCACCGAGGAACGCCGCCGCCTGCACGCCCACGACCGGCAGGCCAAAAAAGATGCCGAGCACCGCCCCGAGCGAAGCGCCGACCGAAACCCCAAGCAAATCGGGGCTTGCCAGCGGGTTGCGGAACATGCCCTGGAACGCCGCCCCGGCGCCGGCCAGGGCGGCGCCCACCAGGGTTGCCGCCAGCACGCGCGGCAGCCGCACGTTCCACAGCACGGCCGCCATGGCAGGGTCCATGGTGTCGAGGCCGGACAGCACGGAAAGCGGGACGGGATACCGGCCCAGCGCCAGCGCCGCCAGCACGGCGCCCCCGAGTGCCGCGACCGCGATGCCCCAGGCCCATCCGCCGTGCCGCATCCGGCGCTTAGCGCCGAGGCATGGCATCGCGCAGCAACGGCGCGAGCTGCGCTGGGCCGGGCCGGCGGCCGAACAGCAGGCCATATAGGTCGGTGAGGCGCGCCTCCAGCGTGTCTGCCGGCTGCGCCCCGAACAGCACCGGCAGCCAGACCAGGCCGAGCAGGCGGTTGACCGACGGGGGCGCGTCGATCCAGCCGTAGGGCACGCCGGGCGCCAGCACGATCCGGCCGGCTCGCACCGCGCGCAGGGTGCTCCAGACTGGATCGGCCGGCGCACCCGCGAAAAAGCGGGGATCGGCCGCGATGATCCAATCGGGATCCCAGGCGAGCACCTGTTCGGCAGACACCTGCGCCAGCCCGCCCGCACCCAGGCTGCGGGCCGCGACGTTCTCCGCCCCGGCGAACTCCAGGATCTCCGTGTTGATCGAGCCGGTGAGGCCGGTCTCCACGCCGCGCGGGCCGCGGGCGTAGTACACGCTGGGCCGCCCTTTGGATCGCAGCAGGTCCGCGGCGGCTTGCGCTTCGGCAAGGACGTTGCGGGCGGCATCGGCGCGGACCGCGGCTGCTTCCCGGCGATCCAGGATTTCCCCCAGCAAGGCATAGGTCTCGGGAATGCGGGCCAGCGTGCCGTCGAGCAGCAAGTCGGGCAGGCCGGTCTGCGCCTGCACCCGGTCAGCCAACGAGACGTAGGTCGCGCCAAGCGACCCGTAGTCCAGAACGAGGTCGGGCCGCTGCGCCAGCACGGCCTCGACGTTCGCGGTGTTGTCGCGCCCGGTGAGGCGGCCGGCCTCCGGCAGCGCGGCAGCTTCTGGCGGCAGGAACGCCAACTCCGCCGGGCTGGGGCGCCGCACCCAGCCGGTCATCAGGTCGGGTGCCAGGCTCCAGAGCAGGATCGACGCCGGAGGACCCGCCGGCAGGACGCGCCTCACTGGGCCGGGGAGGAGCACGCTGCGGCCCGCGCCGTCGCGCACCGTGCGGCCCGCCGTCTGCGCCCCGGTTCGGCCGGACAGCATGGCCCCGGACAGAGCGAAGGCGGCGCGCAGGAGGGCGCGGCGGGATGACACGTTCGTCATTGGGGCTGCGGCGGGAACGACGCGGGTCTGGCGGCGGTCGCTCCAGCCATTGATGAACGTGCATTCCGGAACAGCGGTCAGGTCTGTTTCGTGCTCAAGCGGCTTTACGGTCATGAGGACGTTTATGACCGCATGTGCGACGAGTTGGCAAAGGCCGCCGACGCGACCGTCGTCGGTGACGGCTTGAGGCAGGAAACGCAGCCGCTTGCCTCTATTGTTTCCGCATCATTGCGAGGAGCGCAGCGACGCGGCAATCCAGGGGTCGTGTGCCGTGCTGGCGGTCCCTGGATTGCCACGCCGCCAGGGCGGCTCGCAATGACGAAAAAGGGCGGGGCACGGGGTTGTTGGTGCTGGACCCGCGTCTGTTCCGTCTGGACCGAAATTACCGCCGGCACCGCTTCAGCGTGGCGGTGGCGCCCAGCCTGCCCGGAAGGCACCTGCCCGAACACCAGCCGTGCAAGGCGAGAATACCGGGCAGGGGGCCATGCCTGCCCTCAGGCTTATTTTTGGCGGGATACGAAGCGGGCCAGCACCGGGATGTCGTCAGGCTGGATCTCTTTCGACGCTTCGCTCATCGCCGGGCTGTAGCCCGGGCGGGCGCCGGATTTGTAGTCGGTCAGTGACTTCAGCAGGTAGTCCTCCCGCTGCCCGGCGATGCGCGGGATGTTGTCGTGCCCGGCCAGGTCCGCGCCGTGGCAGGAGTTGCAGTGATAGCGGTTCACCAACGCGCTGCCATGGTCCGCATCTGTCGCCACCAACGCCTCGCCGGCAGGTTGCGGCGGCGGCAGCTTGTTGATCGCGTCGCCCAGATCGCGCAAATCGTCGTCGCTCAGCGGCTCAGCCAGCGCGTTCATCGGCGCCGCGATCCGCATCTTCTCGCGGAACATATAGAGCTGGGTCAGTACATAGTCCGACGGCATCGCGCCAAGCGACGGCACGCCCGGCAGCTTGGCCGTGCCGTTCGTCCCGTGGCACGCCAAACAGGCGGGCAGCCTCTGCTCCGCTGTCTGGGCGAAGGCCGCCGGCGCGGCCGCGGTGATCGCCAGCACAGTCAACACCGTCAAGGTTGTCCTCAAGCCGTTCTCCACCCGGCAAGCGGCGGGGTGCAACCGCAACCCCGCCATCAACGCTCGCGCCAAGGCTTACTGGGCCTTGCTGACGCGCCAAACGGCGCCGTTCCAATCGTCCGACACCAGCAGGGACCCGTCAGGCATTGGCTGCACGTCTACCGGGCGGGCGACATACTTGTTGTCCTGGATAAAGCCGGTCATGAACGGCTGCATGGACTTGAACGAGCCGTCGTCGTTCAGCTTCACCAGCGCCACGTCGCCGCCGTTCTTGATCGTGCGGTTCCAGGACCCGTGCCGGGCCACGAAGATCCCGCCGTCTGCCTCGGGGATCATGCTGCCGGTGTAGAAGCGCATGCCGAGCACGGCCGCATGGGCACCCATCAGGGCGGTCGGCGCCGCGAACTCCTCGCACTTGTGGCCCCAGCCGAACTCGGGATCGGTGAAGTTGCCCTGGTGGCAGTAGGGGTAGCCGAAGTTGGGCGGCGCCTCGGTGCCGGCCTTCACCTCGTGCAGCGTGTCGTTGGGGATGTCCTCCGACAGCCAGTCGCGCCCGTTGTTGGTGAAGTAGAAGTCCTTGGTCTTGGGATTCCAGTCAAAGCCAACGGAGTTGCGCACGCCCGTGGCGACCAGCTCCACGTTCTTGCCGTTCAGGTCCATCCGCCGGATCTGCGCGTGGGTCGGCGGCGGCACGAGGATGTTGCCCGGCGCGCCGATGGGCACGTAGAGCTTGTTATCCGGGCCGATGCCGATGAACTTCCAGCCGTGCGGCTCGTCGCTCGGGAGGTCATCGTAGATCAGGGTCGGCTTGGGCGGGTTGTCCAGGTTGGCCTCGATGTTGTCGTAGCGCCAAACCTTGTTCAGCTCCGCGACGTAAAGGTTGCCGTCCTTGAACGCGAGGCCGTTCGGGCGGTGGAGGCCGCGGGCGATGATCTTCACCACCGGCTTTCCGTCCGCCTGCGTGACCGCATACACCTTGTCGTTCAGGCGGGAACCGACGAACAGCGTGCCCTTGTCGCTGAGCCGCATGGAGCGGGCGTCGGGCATCCCGCTGGCATACACTTCGACCTTGTAGCCCTCTGGCACTTTGAGCATGGCCGTCGGCAGCTTCGCGGCCGGCGTCGGCAATGGCGGCCCGTCCACCGGGGCGAGCTTGGCCGCCTCGGTGTTGTTGGGGCGCCCCTCCAAGGGGTCGCCCTTGGGAACGGGCGGCGTCGTTTGGGCAAGCGCGGTGCCGGCTAGCAGCGCCGTGGCGAGCGCGGCTACGGCGAACTGAGTGGGGCGTCGCATTGAATGAGTCCTCCGCTATTCTTGTAAGCCCATGCTGTACGTAGCATGGCGGGTTGTCCAGCTACAAACTACTCGTCAGATGGGCCGTCAGCGTCACCAAGGTGCTGCCAGGCCAGGCCCCGGTCGGGTCTGGACCAATTGCAGCCTCCGGTGTCCAACACATGCGGCCGCAGGCGGGAATGTCTAGGCTGGCCCGTCGCCCGTCACGCGCCAGATCACGTCGCCCACATCGTCCGCCATCAGCAAGGAGCGCCGGTCTGAACCGAGCGTGACGCCGACCGGCCGCCCATACGACACCCGTTCGTCGGGACTGAGGAACCCCGACAGGATGTCGCGCGGCGGGCCGGACGGACGCCCACCCTCGAACGGCACGAAGACGAGCTTGTAGCCGCTCAGCGTGCTGCGGTTCCACGACCCGTGCTGCCCGACCGCCATGCCGTCCGGAAAGCCCGGCAGCGTGCCGGCCGGAACCCAGCACAAGCCCAGTGACGCGGTATGCCCGCCCAGCGCGTAATCCGGCGTCAGCGCGCTTGCAACCGCCTTTGCGTCCTGCGGCACCCGGCCGTCCACGGTCTGGCCCCAATAGCAATAAGGCCAGCCATAGAAACCCCCGTCGCGCACCGAGGTCAGGTAATCGGGCGGCGTCTCGTCGCCGAGGCCATCGCGCTTGTTGACCACTGTCCAAAGGACACCAGTGGACGGCTCCCAAGCCAGGCCCACCGGGTTGCGCAGGCCGCTGGCGAAGATGCGGCTGCCGCCCGTCGCGAGGTCGAGCTCATAGATGGCGGCACGCCCTTCCTCCGCCTCCAAGCCGTCGTCGCCGATGTTGCTGAGCGAGCCGACGCCGGCATACAGCTTCCGGCCGTCAGGGCTTGGCAGGAGGCTCCGTGTCCAATGGCCGCCGGGCTTGAAGTCGATCAGCTTCCGGCCCGGCGCCGTGATCCGGCTTGCTCCTTCGGCATAAGGAAAGACGACAACGCCATCGGTGTTGCCCACATAGAAGCTGCCGCCGAGGACGGCCATGCCGAAGGGCTGGTTCAACCCTTCCATGAACACGTCCTGGGTTTCGGCCACGCCGTCGCCGTCCGCGTCGCGCAGCAGGGTGATGCGGTTGGCGCTTTCGCCCATCGCCGCAGCACGCCGCATCGTGCTGACCATGGCGTAGTCGAACACGCTTTCGGCGGACCTGTTCATTTGGGTGGACTCGGCCACAAGGACGTCACCGGATGGCAGGACGAGGATCCACCGCGGATGCTTGAGGCCCGAAGCGAAGGCGTTGACCTTGAGGCCCGGCGCCGCGACCGGTGTCTGCCCCGGGTCCCATCCCCGTGCCGTCGGCATCTTCAGCGTCGGGATGCCGCCCTGCGGCTTCGCCTCCGGGATCGCCGGAGCGCCTCCCCAAGCCGGTTCGGGCGCCCCATGCCGCAACCGCCGCATCGCCAGCGCCCCGCCGCCGACCAGCGACACGCCCCGCGCGAAGATACCTGAGAAATCCAATACGCTGCACTCCTTGAACCCAGGAACGATAGCCGAGGTTGCGCGGGCTTGGAACTGCCTGTGCGCGAGGCTCGGCTCTCGACTCTGCCCTGGGCGGTGTCAACCATGTGTCGGAACGCTCCTCGGCGTGTGTGGGGTCGCTTGCGCGGCAACAGCGCCGCCCTGCGCGCACGGGCCGCGGACGCTGCCGGATCGGATGGCACGGGCATTGCAGAGCAGCTGGTCATGGTGACAAGTGCGGTAAGCAGGCAAGCGGACGGGATCGCCGTAGCCGCGCCGCCGGGTTTGACCCCGGCGCGTCGGCAGGTCCGCGTGCCGGCCGCGGCGTTCGGCGTGGCGTCGGTGGCGGGCATGGTGCTGGCCTGGTGGGCGATCTCGGCGAGCGGGGCGGTGCCGCGGGACCTGCTGCCCTCGCCGGCGGACGTTTGGGCGGCGGGGGCGGAGATCCTGCGGGACGGGTATCGCGGCACCACGCTGTGGGGCAATGCGCTGTCCACGCTGGGGCGGCTCGGCGCCGGGTTCGGCTTGGCGGTGCTGGCGGGCGTGCCGCTGGGGCTGTGGATGGGGGTCAACCGCGTGACCGCGGCGGCGCTCGATTGGATCGTGCAGTTCATGCGGCCACTGCCGCCGCTGTCCTACATGATCCTGCTGATCCTGTGGCTCGGCACCGGCAACGGGTCCAAGGCCGCGCTGCTGTTCCTGACGGCGTTCCCCATCATCGTGGCCGCGAGCGCCGCGGGCGTCCGGGGCGTGAAGCAGCAGCGCATCCAAGCCGCCCGCGCGCTGGGCGCCGGTCCCGCCCAGGTGTTCCGCCACGTCGTGCTGCCGTCCGCCGCGCCCATGGTGCTGACGGGCCTGCAGGTGGCGTTGGCGGCAGCGTTCTCCACCGTGGTGTCGGCGGAGCTGCTGGCCGCGACGGACGGGCTGGGCTGGATGGTCATCTCCGCCAGCCACTTCCTGCGCAACGACGTGATCGTGCTGTGCATCCTGGTGCTGGGCGGATTGGGCGTGACGCTCGCGTGGCTGATGCGGGTGCTGGACCGGCGGCTGGTGCATTGGCGCGGGCGGGACTGATGTTCCGGGTGCGACTGACACCGCGGGCGTTGCCGTCCTGGGCCATCGGCGGCCTGAGCGCCGCGCTGCTGCTGGCGCTGTGGATCGGCGTCACCAGCGGCGGCTTGGTGCAGGACCTGTTCCTGCCGGGGCCGCTTGACCTGTGGGACGGGCTGACCGAGCTGGTGCAGGAAGGCTACAAGGGACGCACCATCCTTGAGCACATGGGCATGAGCCTGCTCCGGGTGGGCGCGGGCTTCCTGACCGGGGCCGCCGTGGGCACGCTGTTAGGCCTCGGCATGGGCTACGCCCCGCGGCTCGACGCGGCGGCGTCGCCGTTCATCGAGTTCCTGCGCCCGCTGCCGCAGCTTGCCTATCTCGTGCTGCTGATTGTCTGGCTCGGCATCGGGGAAAGCAGCAAGATCACCATGCTGTTCCTCGCGGCGCTGCCGGTCGCGGCGGTTGCGGCGCGGGACGGGGTGCGCAACGTGCCGCCGGACCGGCTGCAAGTCGCCCGTGCGCTGGGCGCCAGCGACTGGCAGGTGCTGCGCCATGTGGTGCTGCCCTCAGCCTTGCCGGAAGTGCTGATCGGCGCCCGGCTCGCGGCGGGCATCGTGTATGGCACGCTGATCGCGGCCGAGATCATCGCCGGGTCGAACGGCATCGGCTGGATGATCATGGACGCCGGGCGGTTCCTGCGCTCCGATTACGTGTTCGCGGGGATCGCGATGATCGGGTTGGCGGGGATCGCCATCGACCGCATCCTGGTGTGGGTCGAGCGGCGCGTGGTGCACTGGGCCGGACGGTGACGACACAGAAGGGAGCTGTAATGAACAATGTGAAACTGACCCGGCGCGGCGCGCTGCTTGGCGCCGGCGCCGGCGTGCTGGCGGCGCGCACGGTTCGGGCCGCAGCGCCGCCCGGCGTCAACATCGGCTTCTTCACCGAAACCAAGCCGACCATGGTCGCCAAGAACCTGGGTTGGTTCGAGGAAGGCGCCGGCGCCAAGCTTTCCTGGACCGAGATGGGCAGCGGCGCCGACATCAACACCGCGATCACCGCCGGGAGCTGCGACATCGGCCTGGCCACCGGCTCTGTCGCCACGGCGGCGGGGATCAGCCAGGGCCTGCCGTTCCAGCTGGTCGGCATCGTCGATAACATCGGACCCGGCGAGGATATGACGGTCCGCACCGCCGCCAACATCAAGTCGCCCGCGGACTTCAAGGGCAAGAAGGTGGCGACGCCGTTCGGCTCCACCAGCCACTTCCGCCTGCTGGGCTTCCTCAAGACCAACGGCCTGACGCAGCGGGACGTGACGGTGCTGGACATGAAGGCCGCCGCGATCCAGGCGGCGTGGTCGCGCGGCGAGATCGATGCCGCCTATGTTTGGCCACCGGCGCGCAGCAAGATCGCTGAAAACGGCGGCACGCCCTTCAAGACCTGGGACACGCTGGAAAAGGCCGGCTACGTCATCGCCGACCTGATCGTGGTCCGCACGGCGTTCGCGCAGCAATACCCGGACGCCGTGGTGGGTTTCCTGAAAGCCTATGATCGTGCGCTCGCCATGTGGCAGGACAAGCCGGAGGAGGCGGCATTGATCGTGGCCAAGGAGGCCGGCGTGACCCCCGCCGTCGCCACGGCCGACATGAAGGAATACGACTTCGTGCCGTTCAGCCAGCAGGCCGGGCCGCAGTGGCTGGGCGCCCCGGGCACGCCGGGCAAGTTCGCAAGCGTGCTGAAGAACACCGCCGACTTCCTGGTGGAGCAGCGCAGCATCCGCAACGCGCCAGGTCTGGACGCCTTTCAAAAGGCGATCAACACCGAGTTCATCCGCAAGGCGGTCGGGTGAGCGAGGCTTTCGTCCAGTTCGCCGGCGTTTCGGTCCGCTACGGGGCCGGGGCGTCGGCGGTGCAGGCGCTGGAGCGGGCGGACTTGGGGTTTGCCCGCGGGGATTTCGTCTGCATCGTCGGGCCGTCCGGCTGCGGCAAGACGACAATGATGCAGACGCTGGCCGGGTTCTTGGCCCCGACGACAGGGGTGGTCAGCCTGGATGGCCAGGCAGTGACGGGGCCGGGGCCAGAGCGCGGGGTGGTGTTCCAGCAGCCGGCGCTGTTTCCCTGGATGACCGTCGCCGGCAACGCGGGTTTCGGCTCGCGTATGCGGGGAGAAGCGTCCGCCGACGCCGACGCCCGGGTGGAACAATGGCTGCGCACCACCGGGTTGTGGGAGTTCCGTGGGCGCTACCCGTATGAACTCTCGGGCGGGATGCAGCAGCGCCTGGCCATCGCGCGCGCCTTGTGCAACGAGCCCAAGGTGCTGCTGATGGACGAGCCGTTCGGCGCGCTCGATGCCCTCACCCGGGAGCGGATGCAGGAGGAGCTGCACGCCGTTTGGCGCCGCACCGGCATGACGGTGGTGTTCATCACCCACAGCGTCGAGGAGGCGGTTTACCTCGGCACGGAGGTCGTCGTCATGTCGCCCCGGCCCGGCCGCATCGTCGCGCGCCTGCCCATGCCCTTTGCCCGCGGCCACGCCGCCGATAGCATCCGCGCGGTCAAGAGCCGCCCGGACTTCGTGGCGGCGCGCGAGGAGGTGCTGTCCCTGATCTGGGAAATGGCCGACCATTAGGCTCTGAAACGGAGTTTCGTCATGCAGCCCAACTCCCTCCATGCTCGCGATATTGCAACTCTCATCCACCAGCAGACCGACCTGGACCGCCATTCCCGCGAAGGGGCGGTGCTGATCGACCGCGGCGAGGGTTGCCGCGTGTGGGACACCGAAGGGCGGGAGTACATCGAGGCGATGGCCGGGTTATGGTGCGCCAGCCTCGGCTTCAGCGAGCGCCGCTTGGCCGACGCGGCGCACCGGCAGATGCTGAAGCTGCCGTATTACCATACGTTCTTCCAGAAAGGCCACGAACCCGCCGTGGAACTGGCGGAGCGGCTGCTGGCCGTGGCGCCGCACGGCATGGCGCGCGTGCTGTTCCAGTGCAGCGGGTCGGAGGCGAACGACGCCGCGATCAAGCTCGCCTGGAACTACTGGGGCGTGCAAGGGCAGCCGCAGCGGCGGAAGTTCATCGGGCGCACCCGCGGTTACCACGGCAACACGGTGGCCACTGTCAGCCTGTCCGGGCAGCCGCACATGCACCAGGGCTTCGGCCTGCCGCTGCCGGGCTTCGTCCATGCGGACAACCCGAACTACTACCGCTTCCACGAGGCGGGCGAAAGCGAGGAAGCGTTCAGCGCGCGCATGGCGGCGAACCTGGAGGCGCTGATCCAGGCGGAAGGGCCGGACACCATCGCCGCCTTCTTCAGCGAGCCGGTGCAGGGCGGGGGCGGCGCCATCACTCCGCCGCGCGGCTACTGGCCGGCGATCCAGTCCGTGCTGAAGCGATACGGCATCCTGCTGGTCGCCGACGAGGTGATCTGCGGCTTCGGCCGCACCGGCAGCATGTGGGGCTGCGAAACCTACGGCATCGAGCCGGACATGATCTCCTGCGCCAAGCAGCTTTCGGCGGCCTACCAGCCGATCTCCGCCCTTTTGGTCAGCACGGGCGTGCACGAGGCGCTGCTGGAAGGCAGCCGGCGCCACGGCACGTTCGGCCACGGGTACACCTATGGCGGCCACCCCGTCGCCTGTGCCGTCGCCATCGAAACGCTGAAGATCTACGAGGAGCGCGACATCGTGGGCCACGTGCGCGACGTGTCCCCGACGTTCTTGGGCGGTTTGGAAGCGTTCCGCGATCACCCGCTGGTCGGCGACGTGCGCGGCGTCGGGCTGATCGCCGGGGTGGAACTGATGGCCGACAAGGCGGCCCGGCAGCCTTATTCCGCCGCCGCCGGGGGGGGTGGGCGCGTGCAGGCGGCGTGCGAGCGCCACGGCCTGATCGTGCGCGCCATCGGCGACCGCATCGCCTTCACCCCGCCGTTGATCCTGGACCATGCGGAGGCGGCGGAGCTGTGCGCCCGGTTCGGCCGGGGCCTGGACGCCGCCTGGTCCGAGATGCAGGGCAAGCCGGACCTGGCCGCGGCCGAGTAGGGCAGGGGGCCGGGCCGGCAGCCAAAGGCGGAACGGGAGCGGGACATGGATTTCACGGGCAAGGTGGCGCTGATCACCGGGGGCGCCAACGGCATCGGCCGGGCCGCGGCGTTGGGCTTCGCACGGCGGGGGGCGCGCGTCGTGGTGACGGACCATGACGCGGCGGCGGGCGAGGCGGCGGCCGACACCGTCCGGGAGCATGGTGGCGAAGCGCGGTTCGTCCGCGCCGACGTAACCCGGTCCGCCGACGTGCAGGGCTACGTGCAGGCGACGCTCGACGCCTACGGCGCCATCGACTGCTTCTTCAACAACGCCGGCATCGAGGGCACGGTGGCACCCACCGTGGACTACGAGGAAGCGATGTTCGACGCGGTGATCGCGGTGAACCTGAAAGGCGTGTTCCTCGGCCTGCGCCATGTCCTGCCGGTGATGCTGCGGCAGGGGCGGGGGGCGGTGGTCAACACGGCCTCCACCGCGGGCCTCGTGGGGTCGCCGGGCTTGTCGGCCTACGTCGCGTCCAAGCACGGCGTGATCGGGCTGACCCGCACCGCGGCGGGCGAGGTGGGCGCGGCCGGGGTGCGGGTCAACGCCGTGTGCCCGGGGCCGACCGACACGCGGATGATCCACTCGCTTGAGCAGCAATCCAGCCCCGGCGACCCGGCGGGCGCCGGCGCGCGCTATCGGGCCAGCATTCCGCTCGCCCGCTACGCCACGGCGGAGGAGGTGGCCAACGTGGTGCTGTTCTTGTGCTCGGACCTGGCGGGCAGCGTGACGGCGGCGCACTACGTTGTGGATGGCGGGCGCACTGGAACGGCCGCCTCGCCGCGCCGTTTCGCCCAGGCGTAACGGGTGCCTGGTGGGGGGCCGGATCCTCGCCCGGCACTCCTTCCAAAGTCTCCTGGCTTGCCCCAGCTCTTGATCCGTTATGATATAAGAACGTCATCAACGGTTCCGGAGGGCGCGCCGCATGACGTTGCGGACAGAGATCGTCGGCACGTCGGCCCGGCTGGCTGAGATCGGCCCGGCCTGGGACGCACTCTGGCAACGCGGTAGCCGAAGCGTGTTCCAAAGCCATGGCTGGATCAGCGCGTGGTGGAACGCCCGTCCGCCGTCCGACCCATCGCGCCCGTGCGTGGCGCTGTGCTGGGCGGGCCGGCGGCTCGCCGCGGTGATGCCGCTCGCGACGCGGCGGCACCGCGGAGTCCGCGTGCTGGAATGGGCGGCAAAGGATTGCAGCGACTACTGCGATGTGCTCGTCGATCCCGAGACTCCGGACGGGCGTGCTGCCTTGCAGCAGGCCTGGGCCGCCGTCGCGGTGCCGGTTGAATTCGACTTGGTTTACCTCAGCCATGTGCGTCTCGATGCCGCCTTCCACGCGCTTCTCCAAGGGCAGGAGCAGCCGGTAAGGCTGAGGCTGGGCCGCCGCACGGCAAGGAGCTTGCAGGTCCAGAGCGATGGGGCCGCCGGCCAGGCCTGGCTCGCCCGGCTCGGCGAGGAGGCCCGGAGCCACGCCCGCCGCCGGCACGCCCTCGGCGAAATGGGGCCGGTCGCGGCGAAGGCGTGGGGGCATGGAGAGCCGATTGACGCCTTGCTTGAGCGCATGGTTGCGCTCAAACAGCAATGGCTCGCCGACACGGGCCAGGGCAGCAGCATCATGGATAACGATGCCGTGGTGTTCCGCGCCCTGGCGGGGGCACTCGCGCGTCAAGGCTCGCTCCGGCTGTTCACCGTCCACTGCGGCGACCGGCTTGCGGCGGCCCTGCTCAACATCGCCGCCGGCACCTGCGAGCAGGTGTTCTTTTCGGTTCACGACCCCCATTTCGACCGCGCCGAGCCGGAAACGCTCGTGCTGATCGAATGCTTGGCCAAAACCTTCGACAGCGGGGTGACAGAGGTCGATCTCCTGTGCGTCGAGGACGACAGCAAGTACGGATATGCAAATGCCCGGCTCGACCTGGCCTCCTTTGTGGGCGCGAGGACCCTTACGGGGCGGTTGGCGCTTGCGGTCGGCGAGCGGATGGAACGGGCACGTGGTCCGGCCGAGGAGGCTGGGACGCGGTAGAGTCGCCGGCCGGGCATTCCCATCGCGCGCCGTAGGTGCTTCCCTGGGAACGCCGCCGGACGGAGAGGCCAGCCATGCCGCTTGAGGACCTGCACTACCTGTCGCTGCTCGAAGTTTCGGAGCGCATCCGCCAGCGTGCGCTGTCGCCCGCCGCGGTGCTGGACGCGACCCTGGAGCGGATCGCCCGGCTGGATGGTGCTGCGCGCAGCTTTGTCACCGTGCTGGCCGACCGCGCCCGCGGCGCAGCAGTGCGGGCGG
>CALMAB010000648.1 GCA_937858325.1 uncultured Acetobacteraceae bacterium | reverse complement strand
GGGTGGCGTTCGCCGGGCAGGACATCTCGGCGTGGCCGCAATCCCGGCTGCGCCCGCTGCGCCGGGCCATGCAGATCGTGTTCCAGGACCCTTACGGCAGCCTGTCGCCGCGCATGAGCATGGGGGAGATCGTCGCCGAGGGGCTGCGCGTGCACGAGCCTCGGCTGGGGCGGCGCGAGCGTGAGGCCCGGGTCGCGGCGGCGTTGCAGGAGGTGGGGCTGCCCGCCGAGGCGGCCGGGCGCTACCCGCACGAGTTCAGCGGCGGGCAGCGCCAGCGCGTCGCCATCGCCCGGGCCGTGGTGCTCACCCCGCGGCTCCTGGTGCTGGACGAGCCGACCAGCGCGTTGGACCGTTCCGTGCAGGCGCAGATCGTGGACCTGCTGCGGACGCTGCAGGCGCGGCACGGCCTGGCCTACCTGTTCATCAGCCATGACCTGGCGGTGGTGCGGGCGCTGGCGCACCGGGTTGCCGTGCTGCGCGCCGGGCACGTGGTGGAGGAAGGCCCGGCGGATGCGCTGTTTGCCAATCCGCGCGACCCTTATACTGTTGCCCTGATGGCCGCGGCGTTCCCCGCGCCGTCCCAAGAAGTATCGGAAACGGAGGAGGCCCGATGACGACGACACGCCGCACCGTTCTTGGCGCTGCCGGCCTCGCGGCGGTGGCGGCCCCGCGGGTCATGGCCCAGGCCGCGTCCGGCACGGCGCCGGGTCCGTTCACGCTGCCGCCGCTGCCCTATGCGCCGGAGGCCAACGAGCCGCACATCGACGCGGAAACCATGCTGCTGCACCACGACAAGCACCACGCCGCGTATGTGGCGGCGCTGAACGGCGCGGCGAAGGACAACGCCGCCTTGGGCCACAGGCCGCTATACGAAACGCTGGCGCGGCTGGGCGAACTGCCGGAAGGCGTGCGCGCGACGGTGCGCAACAACGGCGGCGGCCATGCCAACCACACCATGTTCTGGCAGGTGACAGGCGGACGCGGCGGCCAGCCATCCGGGGCCTTGCTGGCGGCGGTGAACCGCGACCTGGGCGGCATGGAGGCGATGCGGACGGCGTTCAACCGCATGGGCCTGAGCCAGTTCGGCTCGGGTTGGGTGTTCGTGACGGTGGAGCCTTCGGGCAAGCTAGGCTTGGCCGCGCGTCCCAACCAGGACACGCCGCTGATGGAACGGGGCCAGGTGCTGCTGGGCAACGACGTGTGGGAGCACGCCTATTACCTGAAATACCGGAACCGCCGGGCGGACTACCTGGCGGCGTGGTGGAACGTGGTGAACTGGGATGCCGTTGCCGCCCGGTATGACCGGGCGCGCGCCGGGACGCTGACGATCTGATCGCCCACCCACACGGGCAAGCGGCGGGCGCCCTTCATTCGGGGCGCCCGCCTGATGCTCAAAGGACCTTGAGGCGCACCGGGACGTTGTTGCGGGTGGCGTTGGAGTACGGGCAGACCTGATGGGCCTTGTCCACCAGCGCCTCCGCTTCCGCCCGGTCCAGGCCCGGCAGCGAGATGTCCAGCTCGATGTCGAGGCCGAAACCGCCCTCTGAGCGCGGTCCGATCCCGACCGTGGCGCTCACCTTGGTATCAGGAGGCACCTTCGGGCCGCCCTGGGACGAGACGAACTTCATCGCGCCCAGGAAGCACGCGCTGTAGCCGGCTGCGAACAGCTGCTCCGGGTTGTTGCCCTCGCCGCCGCCGCCGCCCAGCTCCTTGGGGGTGGCCAGCTTCACGTCGAGCGAGCCGTCCGCGGTCGCGGCGTGGCCGTCACGGCCGCCCGTCGCCGTGGCAGAAGTTGTGTAAAGCACATTCACTGACATCGCGTATCCTTCCTAGCTCCACCTAGTCGCATAATTCGGTGGAGCCGAAGCCAAGTAAAGGGGCTGGTGCAACCCGGCCCCTGGTTGTCGTCATTCCGCGGCCTGCGCCACGGCGGGAGTCGGCTTGTCCGACGCCGACACCGGGTCGGAGTTGGCCGGCTGCTGCGTGCGGGCTACCGCCAGCGCGACGCCCTCGGCATAGGCCGGATCGACCCAGCGGAAATGCTCAAGCTGCCGGTCGATGATCTCCCGCGGCACGCCCTGCATCGCCGCGGCGATGTTGCTGAACAGGCGCTTCTGCTGCTCGGCGCCGAGGATGCGGAACAAGGCCGCCACCTGGCTGTAATCGTCGCTGCCGTCGCGGTGGTTGTAGCGGTCCGCGTCGCCGCTGATGTTCAGCGGCGGCTCCTTCTGGGACGGCTGCTCGACCGCGCCGTTGAAGGAGTTCGGCTCGTAGTAGGCGTCCGTGCCCTTCGGCGCGTCGAAGCGCATGGGGCCGTCGGCATGGTAGGTGTTCTTCACGCTCCGGGGCGCGTTGACCGGCAGGCTCTCATAATGCGTGCCGACGCGGTAGCGGTGCGCGTCCGCATAGGAGAAGATGCGGGCCTGCAGCATCTTGTCCGGCGAGAAACCGATGCCGGGCACGACGTTGGACGGGGAGAAGGAGGACTGCTCGATCTCCGCGAAGTAGTGCTCGGGATTACGGTTCAGCTCGACGACGCCGACCTCGATCAGCGGGTACTCGGAATGCGGCCACACCTTGGTCAGGTCGAACGGGTTGTAGCTGGTCTTTTCCGCATCCGTTTCCGGCATGACCTGGACGCAGAACTTCCACTTGGGGCCTTGGCCGCGCCCGATCGACTCGAACAGGTCGCGCTGCGCGCTTTCCCGGTCCACGGCGATGATGGCGTTGCCTTCCTCGTTCGACCAGTGCTTGTGGCCGTCCATGGTCAGGAAGTGGAACTTCACCCAATGGCGCTCATTGGCGGCGTTGATGAAGCTGAAGGTGTGGCTGCCGTAGCCGTTCATGTGGCGATAGCCCTGGGGCAGGCCGCGGTCGCTGAACAGGATGGTGACCTGGTGCAGGCTTTCCGGGCTGAGCGACCAGAAGTCCCACATCGCGGCGGCCGAGCGCATGTTGGTCTTGGGGGTGCCGCTTCTGGGTGCGGATGAAGTCGGGGAACTTGACGGGGTCGCGCACGAAGAACACGGGGGTGTTGTTGCCCACCATGTCCCAGTTGCCTTCCTCCGTGTAGAACTTCATCGAGAAGCCGCGCACGTCGCGCTCCGCATCCGCGGCGCCGCGCTCGCCGGCGACGGTCGAGAAGCGCATCAGCAGGTCCGTGGTCTTGCCGACCTGGCTGAACAGCTTGGCCTTGGTGTACTTCGTGATGTCGTTGGTCACGGTGAAGGTGCCGTAGGCGCCGGACCCTTTGGCGTGGACCACGCGCTCCGGAATGCGCTCGCGGTTCTGGTGCGCCAGCTTTTCCAGCAACTGGTAGTCCTGCAGCAGCAGCGGACCGCGCGGACCGGCGCTCAGGCTGTTCTGGTTGTCGGCAATCGGCGCACCCGCCGTCGTGGTCAGAGTCGGTCGTTCGTCAGCCATCGATTAACTCCCTCGTGGTTGCCGCTGTCTAGCAACGCCGCGGCCATCAGGTATGGTCGAACCTTCCGAATGGTTCGTTCGGCACCACCGATGGAAAGCCGTCATGACAATGAACCTTGCCGGCTTGTCCCTGCGCGATCTCGAGTATGCCGCGGCAGTGGATCGCACAAGGCATTTCGGCCGCGCGGCCGAGGCTTGCGCCGTCAGCCCCGCGGCGCTTACTGGTGCATTCGCTAAATGAGTGTGACATTCGGTGCGGCTGCAATGCCGAGGCGGCGCGGAGTTCGGTGCCTGCGCCTGCTGCCCCAGACGAAGGGATGCTTGTGCGCGTTCCAATACTCGGTGGCGCGCCGGACGGCCTGTTGATCTCTACCGGGCTGGCGCTGCTGCGATCACGCCCTCGTTCGGTCCCTCCAGGTTTGGAATCCACCGTGCATCAAGCGGGATCCTTGCTTGGCGGTTCAGGTGCAGCCTGAACGCCCGCTACTGGTTGAGTGCGGCCGCTTCTTCTTGCGTGAACAGCCTGACCCCGAGCGGCAACGGCGTGCCCGATGGCCGGGGGACCGAAGTCGTGTAAGCGACCAAGGCAAGCGGCGGGCGCACCGCGAGGCAGTAGCAGATGTGCAAAAGCCCCGGCTGGCGGGGCTTCTCTGTTGTCGGGAACAGGACTTCGACGAACGCGCCTTCCGAGATCACCGGGCGTCATTCAGCGTCGGGAACGGCGAACAGCTTGTCCATCAGCGTTGACCGTTCGGCGCAGCGTTCATCTGGCTCGCCTTCGGTCCTCACAAGGGTGCCGGGAACGAGCATAGCGGCCTCTTCCGGAACAAACATGGTGATCACGCGGGCAGCCTCCTCTTTGGCCTCCATGTCCCGCAGGACGGCTGTTTCGACGTAGTTGGTTGGCGTGCGGTTTTCCGCTTGGGCGAGCAGTTCGAGCCGCCTGAACTTCGCCGGATCAAGGCGAAGGGTGATGGCCTGTTTGGCCCCTGCCTTGTCCGAGCCTGTCCGGCTTCGGGACTGCTTCTGAGCTTTCGTCATGCAAAAGACATGCAGCTTTGAGATGCTTTTAGCAACTTCTCGGTATGTGTGAGATGGTCAGTCAACAGGACCACCGACACAACCCAATCATCGCTCCTTCACGTACGGCACCCCGCTCGCCCGAGGCGGCACCGTCCGCCCCACGAACCCGGCCAGCAGCACCACCGTCAGCCCATACGGCAGCGCCTGCAGCGCCTGCACCGGGAACTGACCCACCCCCGGCACCGCCACCCCTTGCACCCGGATCGCCGCGGCGTCCAGCAGCCCGAACCCCAAGCAGGCCAGCAGGGTCGGCCAGGGCCGCCACCCGCCCAGGATCATCGCCGCCAGCGCGATGAAGCCGCGCCCGGACACCATGTCGCGCTGGAATCCCGCCCCCTGCGCCGTCGCGATGGACGCCCCGGCGATCCCGCAC
>CALMAB010000647.1 GCA_937858325.1 uncultured Acetobacteraceae bacterium | reverse complement strand
GCCAGGCGCAGACGGCGCCGGGCAGGGTGGCATGCAGCCAGATCAACGGGATCAGCTCGGTCTGCCGCGCCGCCAGGTTCGCGGTGGCGAGGCCCAGCGCCAGCAGCGCCACCACCGTCAGCACCGCCGCCAGCGGGCGCAGCACGTTGCCGTGGCGCTGGAACGATCCCGTCAGCACCGACAGCAGCGCCACCAAGGCGAAGCTCATCGCGGTCAGCGGCGCCGACAGCCGCCGGTGCGCTTCCACCAAAAGCTTGCCCACGTCGCGCGGGCTGATGCTGGCGTCGGGGTGCAGCAGCTCCGCGAGCGACATCTCGGTGGCGTCCCGATACCGCTGCTCCGCGTTCTTGCTGCTGCTGGCGAGGTCGATGGAGTTCTCGGCAAAGGTCAGGACGTTGAGCCGCCCGCTGGTGCGGTCGATCTCCTGCCGGCTGCCGGCTTCCAGCAGCACGCGCGGCCCCGCCGGGCCGTTCACCAGCCGCCCGCGCTCGGCCAGGATGGTGGCCCGGCTGTTCTTCTGCCGCTCGTCCTCCACCAGGATGCCGCGGAGCGTGCCGTCGGTGTCGCGGCTGCGCACATATACCGTGAGGTCGTCGGACACCGGGGTGAACACCCCTTCCTGCAGCAGGAACGCCGCCAAGCGGTTGCGGATCTCGAACTGCTGCTCGCGGAACGCCGTGTAGCTGACCGGCACCACCAGCACATTGAGCCAGTAACAAGCGGCCACCACCGCCGCAGCGAGCACCAGCGCCGGCCGCGCCAGCGCCAAGGGCGACAGCCCGGCCGCCCGCATCACCGTCAACTCCCGGTCCCCCGCCAGCCGCTGGTACACGAACTGCACCACCACGAAGGTGGTGATCGGCAGGATCACCGCGACGAAGTTCGGGATCAGCAGCCCCGTCAGGTGCAGGAACGTCCCGAACGACAGCCCGCGGTTCACCACCAGCTCGACGAAGCGCAGGCTCTGCGTCAGCCAGATCAGCGCCACCAACCCTCCGGTCGCCGCAAGGAGGGCGGCCGTGAGCTGGCGGAGGACGTAGCGGTCGAGTTGGGACAGGAGGGAGCGTCGCATGGCGCACGATTAAAGCAACCGCCACCGGGGTGGAAGCACCCGCAGAACACGGCTGCCAGCACGCAGGCCAGACGGTGGGAGGACCACGGCGCCAGGCTGGAATACGATACGATATAATGATAAGTTTTGGGGATGATGCCCAGGAACGTAGAAACGTTTGTCACTGTTGAGGTCCGTAAAATCAGCCACCTGCAGTCAAGCAAACCTCAACCGAGGCTGATCGCGGCATGATCCATTTCTTTCCCAGGTTCTCCGAGAACGCAGAAGACTCTCCGTTTGGGCAGTCATTGCGGGCGCTTGGAATCTCCCACCGCGTCATCGCCACGTACGTCCCGCAAAACTACACCCATCGGCTGCAGTTGCTGCTGCTTGGCTATCCTGTTCTGGCCTGGTCCGCACTCTCGTCGGCCGCAAGGTCCATGTTCGGTTGGCGGCATGGGAACCAGGCCCCGCCTGCCGTGGCGGTCATCAGCTCCGACGTGGAAGCACTGGCGTTCGCGCTCGTGCGGGCGCTGCCGTTTGCAGCCCGGCCTCGGCTCGTCTTCACGCCGTTCATCTTCACGCAGCGCCCGTCCCCGCTCCTGAACCGGATGCGGCTGTCGTACTACCGGTTCGTGATGCGCCGGGTGTCGTGCGCCGTCTGCCATTCGACCCTGGAAACCGAACGCTACCGACGCTTGTTCGCCGGCTGCCGCACCGACTTCGTGTTCGTGCCCTGGGGCGGCCACGTTCCCACGCCGGCGGAGGTCGTGGCCCATGCGGCGCCGCTGCCGCGCAAGGACGGGCTGCCGCGCATCGTGTCCGCCGGGCGGTCCGGCCGGGATTACCCGACGCTGGCGGCAGCGGTGGCGGCGCTGCCCTGCCGGTTGACCATCATCTGCAACGAGCGCGCCGCTTTGGGCGGAGTCGCCGCATCGGAGCAGGTCGAGGTGCTGACCAACACCTTCTATGCCGACTACTTCGTGCAGCTCCTGCAAGCGGACATCGTGGTGGTGCCGCTGCAGGTGGAGGACATCTCGGCCGGGCAGATGGTGGTCATCCAGGCGATGGCGATGGCCCGGCCCCTCGTGGTCACGCGCACGCCGACCATTGGCGATTACCTCCACGACAACGACACGGCGTTGCTGGTGCCGCGTGGCGACGCCCCGGCGATGGCAGCGGCGATTCGGCAGCTGTTGGATGACCCCGCCGCCGCGGCCGCCATGGGCAGGCGTGCCCAGGCGCGCTACGCCGCGCAGTTCAGCACCGACGCGCACCTGCGGGCGCTTGTGGAAGCGGTCAGCGGTCCATTGGTGGATCGGGTCTAGCTTTACGGCGCCTCACGCGCTTCCCGTACCATGATGCAATCGAACTCGACCGCGCGGTGCCCGTTATCCGTTGAGATCAGCAACAAGTCGGCGACGGCGAAGCCCAGCCCGCCGAATGCGGCGATTGAGTCCTGCATGGATGGGCTGCCTGAATACAGCTTTCTGAGCGACACTTCGGTCTGCACCATCGGCACCTGCCGCGCGACCGCGTTCCCACCCTTCAGCACCTCCAGGTCAAAGCCCTGCGTGTCGATCTTCAGGAAGGCGTGGGAAAGGTCTGGGATGCCAACGGCCGCCACGTCAAGCGTCCGCACCTCCACCTCCGCCGTCCGCACAACTCGGTTGCCGTTTGCAGCGTGGCCGGCCTCCCGGGCGTCGGGCGCACGGAACGAGTTGTATTCGGAATTTTCCATGACGTTGAGCACCATCGTCCCCGCGGCAGCGCCGAGGGCGCAGGGATACACTGTCCATGCTGGGTCAGCAGCAGCCCGCCGCGCCAGCGCCGCCGCCAGGGCTGGGTCAGGCTCGAAGGAGTGGATCGGCCCGGCGAACCCAACCTCGTTACGCACCTGGTCGCGGAACTGCCCGGCGTTAGCGCCGACATCGATCACCGACCTGATGCCGAAATGCTCGAAAAGTGCCTGCAGCCGCCGGGCATGGGCCAGGCGGCGCAGCCGCCATTGCGCGACCGCCTCCAATCCAGCAAGCCCGGCGAGGCTGTTGGCCGCACGGCTCAGCATCGCGTTGATCTTGGTCAAGGACCGGCCTACGCCGCGCCGTCCATCCCAGCCGGCAGGCCGGCCAGGGCATCGGAACCGCGCCCGGCGAGACGCCGGCCTTGAGCTGGAACAACGAACATGACGGCACTCCCAGTGCGACCAGAGCCTTCTCGATTCGCACTCATCGTAGAACGTAACGACCCGCACCGGAACCGTAAAAATGAGGTTACGGCAGCACCTTCCCCGGGTTCATCACCCCCCAAGGGTCCAGCGCCGCCTTGATCCGCCGCATCGCGTCCAGTTCCGCCCCGCCGCGCCAGACCGGCATCATGCCCGGCTTCAACCGCCCCACCCCGTGCTCCGCCGAGAAGCTGCCGCCCAACCGCGCCACCACGGCGTTCACCGTTTCCATGATCGCGTGGCTCTGCTGAAGGAACGCGGCCGCGTCCCAGCCCTCCGGCTGCTCCAAGTTGAAGTGGATGTTGCCGTCGCCCAGGTGCCCGAACGGCACGGCGCGCACCCCGGGGATCAGCGCCTCGCACGCCGCCGTCGCCTGCTCGATCAGGTCGGGCACCCGGCTCACCGGCACCGACACGTCGTTCTTCACGCTGGCACCTTCCCGCTTCTGCGCTTCCGCGTGCTCTTCCCGCAGCTTCCAGATCGCCTGGCGCTGCGCCTCGCTGTCGGCCAGCGCCGCGTCCAGCACCAGCCCGTCCTCCAGCGCCGCTTCCAGCACCGTTTCCAGCGCCTCCCGCAGCCGGGCACCCTTGCGCGGCGTCGCCAGCTCCACCAGGGCGTAGTGCGCCGCCGGCTCCGCGAGCGGCAAGGAAGCGCCCGGGATGTGGCGCAGCACGAAGCCCATGCCGGCGCCGGACATGTACTCGAACGCCTGCACCGCCGCCGGGTCGTGCGCCTGGAACCGCCGGAACAGCTCGGACGCGGCAGCGGCGCTCGATACCGCGCACAGCGCGACCTCCATTTCCACGGGGCGCGGCGCGAGCTTCAAGACGGCCGCCGTGATGATGCCGAGCGTGCCCTCCGCCCCCACGAACAGCTGGCGCAGGCAGTATCCCGTGTTGTCCTTGCGCAACGCGCGCAGCCCGTCCCACACCTGGCCGTCCGGCAGCACCACCTCCAGCCCCAGCACCAGGTCCCGCGCGTTGCCGTAGCGCAGCGTGTTGTTGCCCCCGGCGTTGGCCGACAGGATGCCGCCGACCTGCGCCGTGCCCTCCGAGCTGATCGACAACGGCAGCAGGCACCCGGCCTCCGCCGCCGCGTCCTGCGCCGTGCGCCACGGCACGCCCGCCTCCGCCACCATGGTCATATCCAGGGCGTCCACCGACCGCACCCGGTTCATCCGCGCCAGCGACACGACCACCTGGCGCCCGTCCTCGGACGGCGTGGCCCCGCCCACCATGCTGGTGTTGCCCCCTTGCGGCACCACCGGCACCCGGCGCTCCGCGCACAGCCGCACCGCCGCCGCAAGCTCCGCCGTGTTCGCCGGGCGCACCAC
>CALMAB010000646.1 GCA_937858325.1 uncultured Acetobacteraceae bacterium | reverse complement strand
CGAAGATGATCGCGACGACCAGCACCTGCAGCAGCTCGCCGCGCGCGAAGGCGCCAACAAAGTTGTCGGGAAAGACGTTCAGGATGAAGTCCAGCGTGGAATGCGGCTGGCCCGTGGGCACGGGCGGTTTCGCCCCGCGCACGGCCTCGGTCGCCGCCCCCATGCCGTGCCCCACGCCGAGCAGGTTGCCGGCGAGCAGGCCCACGGCGAGCGCCAGGCTGGACACGACCTCGAAGTAGAGCATGGCCACGAGGCCCACCTTGCCGATGCGCTTGAAGTCGCCGGCCGAGACGATGCCGGCGGCCACGCACAGGAACACGAGCGGCGCCACCGCGGTCTTGATCAGCCGCAGGAAGATGTCGCCGAGGATCTTGAGCTGGACGGCGACGGAGGGGAACAGGAAGCCCACGGCGGCGCCGAGCACCATGGCGAGGATGATCTGGAAGCCAAGCCCACGCCACAGCGGCGTCTTGGCCTTGGTCGGGAGCGACGGAGCCGCAGCACCGGTGATGGACATCGTTTCTCTCCAGGGATCACGACGCGCTCTTGAGCGAGGGCCACGCCTCGCCCGGCGCTTGGGGTTGGCCGGGGGGATGGATGGCCAGGCTGCCAGGCCTGTTAAGCCCGGGCCTGCCGCCGTGACGCCGCGACGGCGCGGTCCACCATCTGCGGCGCCATGCCGAGGTAGTTGGCCGGGTTTGTCAGCCGTTCGATGGCAGCGCGGTCGAGGTGGCGCGTGACCTCCTCGTGCCGCGCCAAGGCTTCGGCCAGCGTGCCGCCGCCCTCGTTCACCTCGCGGCAGGCGGCATAAACCACATCGTGCGCCTGCTGCCGGCCGGTGTGCGGTGCCAAGCCCATCATCACCGCCTCCGCCACGATCAGCCCCTTGCTGACCGCGAGGTTCTGCCGCATCCGCGCCTCGTCCACGATGAGGCCATTCAGGGCGAACCGGGCCTGGTGCAGCGCGCCTGCGGTCAGCACGAAGCTCTCGGGGATTGCCATCCACTCGGCGTGCCACGGCCCGGTGGCCCGCTCGAAATCCTGGACCATGGCGTCCAGCATCAGCCCGGCGTGCTGGCGCACCCCCTTGGACGCCGCCAGCATCAGCTCGGACGAGATCGGGTTGCGCTTCTGCGGCATGGTGGAGGAGGCGCCGCGGCCGGGCACGAAGGGTTCGTAAACCTCCCCGAACTCCGTGGACACCATGATCATCACGTCGAGCGCGACCTTGCCCAGGGAGCCGGTGACCAGGCCCAAGAAGTTCACCACCTCCGCAAAGCCGTCGCGGGCCACGTGCCAGGTGGTCGCCGGCACGCCCAGGCCGAGTTCCCTGCAGAACGCCTCCTGGACCTCCAGGCCCTTGTCGCCGAGCGAGGCCAGGGTGCCCGCGGCGCCCGCGAACTCGCCGACCAGCACGCGCGGCTTGAGCTGCTGCAGGCGCTCGGCGTGGCGATCGAACATGGCAAGCCAGATGGCGGCCTTGTAGCCGAAGGTGACGGGGAGTGCCTGCTGCAGGTGGGTGCGCCCGGCCATCGGGGTGTCGCGATGCTTCTCCGCCACCCCGGCCAGGATGCGGCGCAGGGCGGCGATGTCCGCCTCGATGATCTCCAGGCCGGCACGGACGCGCAGCACGTCGGCGGTGTCCATGATGTCCTGCGTGGTGGCGCCCCAATGCACGTAGCGCCCCGCCTCGCCGCACTGCTCCACGAGCTGATGCACAAGCGGCAGAATGGGGTAGCCGACGTTGTCGGTCTCGTGCCGCAGCGTCTCCCAATCCAGCGCGTCGATGTCCGACCGCGCCGCGATCTGCTCGGCGGCTTCGGTGGGGATGACGCCGCAGCGCGCCTCAGCGCGGGCCAAGGCGACTTCCACCTCGATGGAACGGGCGATCAAGGAATGGTCGGAGAACACCGCCCGCATCGCGGGCGTTCCGAACGCGTCGCGAAACAGGGCGGAGTCGAAGACGGTGGTGGCGTGGTTGGCAAGGGCCACAGACGTATCCTCCCAGTTATTGGCGCCGGACAGACCTTTGAGATATGTTCGGACAAAAGAGGCTTAGGATATGTCCGAACATAACGTCAAGCAGAATCCAGCGCCGGCCGTTCGGCACGCCGAGGTCACGCGCGACCTCATGGAAGGCATCGCCTCCGGCCGTTTCCCGGTCGGCTCCCTGCTGCCGACCGAGTTCGAGCTGTGCGACCTATATGGAGCGAGCCGGCACACCGTCCGGGTCGCGATCGGCGAGCTGGCCGAATTGGGGCTGGTGTCCCGGCGCAAGCGGGCCGGCACCCGCGTCGAGGCCCGGACGCCGCCGGGCAGCTACCGCCAGTCGCTCACCTCCTTGGAGGATTTGGTGCAGTTCGGCGCCGCCCACGTCCGAGTGGTGCAGGAAACGGGCGAGCTGGCGGCCGACCCGGCGCTGGCCAAGGCGCTCGGGTGCCCGGCGGGGTCACGCTGGTTGAAGATTTCCAGTTTCCGGCTGAACGGACGGCCGGGCGTCCCGCCCGTCGGGTGGACGGACGTGTACCTCGATCCGGCTTACACGGAGGTGCCGGCGCTTGCGCGCGCCTCGCCCGCTACCCTGATCAGTTCGTTGGTTGAGCAACGCTACGGCCGGCAGATCGCCGAAGTCCACCAGGACGTTGGCGCGGTGGCGCTGCCGGGCCGCCTCGCCGAACCGCTGCGGGCCGAGGCCGGTTCCCCTGCTTTGCGCGTGGTCCGCCGTTATCTCGACCCCGCGGGCGAGGTGTTCGAGATTTCCGACACGATCCACCCGGCCGGCCGTTTCACCGCGTCCAGCCGCCTGGAGCGGGGTCGTGCGTAGCGCCGGTGCCGTACCCTGCTTGGACAAGCGGGTAGATAAACGACCCTCTGCGAGGAGGGCACGCCAGGCTTCTCCCTATCCGCCACCGCTCCGCTGGGGTTCACTTCAACGGCACGCCGGCGTGGAACACTTTCCCCGTGCCATTGTGGTTGCTTACACCATTCTGGAACGATAGCGTTCCGGGGTCTAGAGGCTCTTGCTGTCGGTTCAGAAGACGTCTGCAGTGCTGACCAGAAGCTCCTCGCAATGGAAGTTACTGCTCAACCCTGAGCGAGGTCACTTTCCTTGCGTCATTGTGGTCGGTCAGTAGGCGCCGCTGCCCGCCGATCCGCAGTCAGCTGTTCCTCAACAATCTGCAACGTCATGGCTTTGCGATTTTCGCTTTTCGACGGATGGACCCTCCGTGCGGCAGCCGGGCCGATCAGCCGGGTGGAAATGGCAAGGAAGGCGCCGGGTGCTTTCATCACCATCTCCAGCCCAACCCGGCGTTTCAAGGCATGTTGTCCAGGGTGGGGAGGGGTGGTCCAGGATGGCCCTTTGCTTGTCCGGCGTCGCTTGCTGGATGCGCCAAGCTGCCCGGCCTGCTCCTTTGCCCCGTGCTGGGCGGAGACCAGTTGGTTCTCGATCTGCTCCAGAACCCGATCTAGCGTTTGCGCACCCACGAACGGAGGTGCACAAGCTTGGCCCAGGACGACTTTTCACCCGCCACGCGGGAGGAGTTGATCAGCAGCTTGTCCTTCGCGCTGCGGTTCACCGGGCGCAAGCGCACCCACCATGCGGACGACCTCATGGCCCGCATCGCCGCCGAGCACCTAGCGGACCACCTGGCCCGGAGTGGATTCGTCGTCAGCAAACGCCCGCCTTCAGGCGACCTCACGCATCTTGATCCCGGCCCGACTGGCCCGACGGAGTAGGCGCTGCCGTGGATCACATCCTTAACGCGCTGTGCCGGTTGGAGAGCCTGGCCGAAGTCGGCGCGTCCCCGGACGAGGTGGCGCACGGCGCATCACTCATCGCTGCCGGCTGGTGGTGGGAGGCGCACGGTGACCTGGCCCCGGACCGGCTGGTGCTGCTGATCCAGGAGCTGCGCTGCTGGTGCGCCGTGACGTCCAGCCGCTACGCCCTGAACTGGGACAAGCTGGAGCGGGCAGGACGGCCCGATCAGGCGGACTAGGCACGGCGCCAGGCCGAGGCGCTGGACCAGGCCAGCCATGCCCTGCACGTGTTCGGATAGTGAGACGGGGAAAGGCTGTCCAACCTTCCGGCGCAGCCTGATCACATTTTCACGCTTTCGAGGCACCAGTTATGGAAGAGTATCCGGTTTCTGTGGATAAAGCTGCGATCCTGGCCTCGACAGGTGCGAACTGACCGACCACAGGCGGCTTGTTGCTTTGCTCCCCACTGAACCCAGAACGTGTGACTGGGAAGTTTGTGCAGTAAACTGAGCTTTTTGTTACCATTCCTGACAAACGTTCCTTCCCGATTTTTGCTATCGTTTAGCAATTGGCTCAGTGAACGATTCGAGATAAGACATGATCCGCAGCAAGTTGTTAGACGGGCTGCGGGCAGAAAATGTCGAGGCTGTGCGTGGGCAGGTCTGGGCGTTCGACCACGCCACGGTACTCGGCGAAGTCAACCGCCGTGTGTTGCGCTCACAGACGGAGATGCCGTCCGACCCCCTTCGGCACGCACGGGATGACGGCCTGGTGATACCCATGAGCGCCGACAATTGGCGAGCAGCCAAGCTTGCCCGCATGCTGCGGCACCTGAGCATTCGGTTCGATGATGCGCCTACCGCTGCAGAGTTGCTGGACCTCTGCCTAGAGGCGGAGGAGAAGGCAGTAAGTCTGCTCGTCCAACTACAGGGGCCGGGCAAGGCCAGCAAGGGACAAGCACCCTTTCAAGGGCGCGATGTCGCCCAACTCGCTCAATACGTGATGCGGCGCCTATTTGAAGAGTTGGATGCCGGCTTTGCAAAGAGTTCACCTGCTGAGCAGGAGCGGATAGCTGCCGGCATCCTGCGCGCACTGGCTGACCTGCCGAAAGACGTGCGCGAGCGCATTCGGCATGAAGCCGACTTAGCCGAGCTCTCGACCGACGCCCTGAAGCGTACGGGTGCGATTGCCGCGATCGGAGGCGCCATCGTCGGCACGGTCGGCATGACGGGCTTTGCGGCATACACGACCCTGACCTCGACCATTGCCGCCATCGCTGGGGTGTTCGGCACTCACCTCTCGTTTGCGGTTTATGTGAAAGCGACTTCGATGCTGGCCTTTGCCGCAACTCCGTTAGTGACAGGACCGTTGGCCCTCATCGCCGGTGGGGCGCTCGTGCTCAAGGCCAACCGGCAAATGCGGGATCGGCTGCTGCCAGTCATGGTGGCGACGGCGGTTCTGGCTGGGGCGGAAGCATCACCGGGAACAGACATGTGCGCGCTAGCCGACTGCCTGGCGCAAGCTCAGGCCACGGCTGATAGGGCGGATCGGCGGGACAAGACAATCATACAGGCAACTTACCCCTGCTTGGCCGTATGATGGCCATGTCCAACCAAGCGGATGTTCCGGAAATCCTGCGTCGTCCGGCAGCTTCCAGCAGCGCTGGCTCGCGTGTTGCTGCCCTGCTCGGGGGTGCTGAAACGGTGTCGTACATTAGCATGACCCTCGGAGAACTTGTCTACGATCGAGTAAGCATCGATGTGAAAGCTTTGGAAGCGTTCGAGTTTGTCCATAAGCCTGCTGTCGGCGACATCCATAATCTGGCAACTTGGGCACACACGACGCTAGATGGGATCCACGGAACCGACGAGGGACGTTTCATCCGACTGCAAGGCTACGTGTTCGAGAGCATGGCGGCAGCGGCTCTACGTCAGAGTGGCGCGGTGGTGGAGTTGCCAGAGAGTGCGACCAATCCAGGTTGGGATCTGCGTATAAATGGCGAAGAGGTACAGGCAAAATGTGGCCTTTCTCCCCGCCTTGTCCAAGAGCATTTTGAGAGATATCCCGATGTGCGTCGTGTAGTTGTGAACGAGGAACTCGCTTCACACTTCCTGCACGACGACCGTGTATTGGTTGTCGGCGGCATCACCCGTGACTTAGTGCGCAACCAGACCGACCGTAGCCTTAATGCAGCCGCCGATATGCTCGACATATCCATGATACAGTTTGCGCCAGCGCTCTCCGTCATCCGTAATGGGTGGGCATTGTGGAAACGGAACACCGATCTGCAAGGGGCCACTGGCAACGTTGCAATCGACGGTTCCGCTCGGTTAGCTGGCGCTATGGCCGGTAAGGCGGTTGGTCTCGCAGCCGCAGCCGCGCTAGGTGGCTGGCCTGCGATACTTGCTCCCGTCTTCGCCAGCGCAGTCGGTTACAGGAGCGGCCGGGCAGTGGCAGGCATCGTGAAACGCCATGTGCTGTTGCGGGCGGAAGCTACCATCCTGGAAGAAGCGGTCGGGACGTGGTGCGCGGGCTGCGCACGGGTGCTCGGCACCATGATGGATCAAGCGGCGGCATCAGGCAGGCGGTTTCGATCCGCACGGGCACGGGCAGAAGCAGCTTGGGTGCCGCTTATAGATGATTGGCTACAGCGGCTCGAGGCCGAGCAGGCCTACCGGCGTCTGCACCAGAAGCGCTTTGAGCGAGCCACATCCGACCTGAACGCATTGGGAGGGCGTATGGGGCTACAAGGAGCAGCCAGCGCAGCCTTGCTCGCTGCGTCGCGGGCTGGTCTGTTGCCGTCGGACCTGTCCTCCGAGCGGAAGGTGCTCCTCGCCGCGGCCGAAACCTACTCCAGAGGTCTACAACGGAGATTGCTGTCCTGACCACGACAGCTCTTTGTGCGCGCTCTGAAGCGGCCGGTCCAGCGTAGGTTCGTGAGGGTGAAGTGGACTCCCACCCAACTGCTGGCGCTGCGCAGCGAATCGCCGACCCGAAACCGCCGGCCGTGATGCTCACGGGCAATACCCCTTCCGGGCGCAACGCGACCAGCGCGTATCGGGTGTTCCTCACCTCGATTAAACCGAGCAGGAGACAGGGCAGGTCTTTCGCAATGAATTCCGACATGAACTGTCGGTGGAAGGCGAGCGAGGGCAGGCTCACGCCGCGCTTTCCGTAAACGCCCCGGCAGATGTGCCAGTTGCCGTCCGATACCGCCCGACGATGCGGGCCACCTGCATCGGGCGCCAGCGCTGGCCACGACCAGAGGGCGTCGGCACGTCGCGTGCGGCGAGCGCGTCGGCGAGTTGCTGCAAGGTGGTGGCGCCGGCCCGCCGGGCGTGCTCAATGATCGGCAGCACCTCGGCCGCCCGCATCTGCGCCCGCCCGGTCTTCAAAGCATTCGCAGAGCGCGCACCTGGTCCGGCGAGCTTGTGGCCAGGTTGGGGTTGCCGAGCCGCGCGCCTTGGCCACGGCAAGCGCCGCTTTAGTGCGCACCGAGATCATACGCGTCTCCTCCTCGGCCACCGCAGCGAGGATATGAACAGTGACACGGTTCACCTTCGGCATGTCGGCTACGACGAACTCGACACCGCTTTCCATCAGCCCGGACACGAAGTGGACGTTGCGCGCCAATCGGTCGAGCTTGGTAATCACCAGCACACTGCGGCGGGCGCGAGCAGCAGCCAGCGCCGCGGCGAGTTGGGGGCGGTCGCGTTTGCGCCCGCTCTCCACCTCGACGAACTCGGCCGCGACCGCGCCGCGGGCGCTGGCGACGTGAACTTCGACGGCGGCGCGCTGCGCCTCCAGGCCCAAACCGCTCCGGCCCTGCTTGTCGGTGCTGACGCGGTAGTAGGCGACAAAGCGGTTCACGCTCACGGCGCGAGATCCGGCGGCAGCTCGTCGCCCGGCTCGGGCGGCTGCCCCTGGCCGGCGCGGGCCAGGATCTCCAATGCCCGCGCGGGGCTGGAGCGTGCCGCACGGGCAGCGAAGTAGCGCTCGGCCTCTGCCTGAGAGCCGGCATGGGCCGCGACGATGGAGAGCAGATACTGGTTCAGGCTGACACCCGCCCGCTCGGCCTGGGCGGTGACGGCAGCCTTGAGATCCTCGGGCATGCGAAAAGGAAAAGTGCTCACCGTATCCTCCTCAGGATGTCGGCCGGCAGCTCGGCCATGATGCCGAAGCGGGCCGCCGGCGCGCGCAGGTCTCGCAGGTTGAACGTGGCGATGATGTCGGCGAGGCCATTTACCGCCGCATCAATCACCAGGTCGTCGCCGCTGTCGGGAGACTGCGGCCGCCAGCGGACCCAAACCGCCACGGGCCGGCAAACAGCGCAAAGACCGTCCAGGAAATCGAGCGCGTCGTGCGCCCCGACGTCGGCCCGTCGCAAAGTCTCGGGGCGAAGGAGGACCTCCTCGTACTGCAACATGAGGGCAGTCGACGCCATGACGATGATCCTCCCCATCAGGGCGGCCCGCAGCAGTTGGCGGGACGCGCCCGCACCGCTGACGAAGCCTGCCCGAAGCACGGAAGTGTCGAGCAGCACCCGCATCGGCATGATGTCCTATACGACATCACGCTTGCAGGCAACACTGCTTTTTACAAACCCAATCGGACGTTTGACGGTCTGTGAAATACTGGATCGGCAGAAAAGCAAGCTGCGATTGGACGTGGGGCAGCACGGAGTGCAGCTCAAACGCCACACTCGCCTAGAATCCGCTTCGAGCATTAGGCTCATCGGTTATTACGGTTGTCTGGAATTGAGATTGGCAGCAGTAACTGCGTGTATCCCCGTTTTGGGCTAACCGGGAAACTACATGGACACGTCTAATCCTATCATCCTGACAGCCTGCACCAACCGAAAGCGAATCGTGCCACCGGCCGAGTTGCGGGCTGCTTCTCTCCCGGCAGGATCGCTCTCGGCGGTCGCCTCGTGCTGGCTCACTAGGCTCCGGCGCGCTTCGCCGAGCATTCGCGCGGGCGATCTTTACGCGGGGCGCGGCTTCGGCGAGGCACGGGCCGCCGCGGGGAGCGCGGACCTATATATCGCCTCCGCTGGCCTCGGAATCGTCCACGCCGACGCCACCGTCCCGACCTACAGCCTCACGGTCGCACCAGGCGCCAGCGACGACGTGCTGAGCCTGGTGGACGAAGCCGCGTCGGTGGCCGACTGGTGGCGGGCAGGCCCGGCGAACTCACCATTCCACGCCGGCCTGGACGACATCGTGCGGCGCTGCGACAGCCAGTTGGTCCTTGCCGCCCTGCCGAGCGCCTACTTGAAGATGCTCGCTGGCGACCTCGAGCGTTTCTTGGACCAGATAGGGGACCACTTGCGCCTGTTCTGCGCCGCGCCCCCGGCCGGGTTGCCCTCTCGCCTCGTTGAGACCATAATGCCCTACGACGCCCGCTTCGACGGCCCGGATAGCCCCTTGCCCGGCACGCGATCGGATTTCGCACAGCGCGCGATGCGCCATTTTGCTCGAACCGTCCTGCCTCGTAGCGGACCCACCGCGACGTCCAAGGCGCACTGGGCTGCCGTCGAGCGTGCCATGACCGGCCTTAAACTCCGGGTGAGCGTCGATCGGGGCAAGGCGACCGACGCGGAGATCATCGCCCTAGTGGTTCAAAACTGGGGGGCTGCGGGCGGACGATCGGGACAGATGCTGCGCTTGCTGCGTGACGGCCTTGGTGTCGCCTGCGAACAGCGGCGCTTCGCCCGCCTCTTCCAAGCCGCGGCCGAATGCCGCTGCGCCGGGGCACCCGCATGAAGGCCGATGTTCCCGCGCTGCAAGCCGCGGCCGACCGCCTTGTGGTGCGCGCCCTCAAAACGGCGCAGGGCGGCGTGGACGTGTTCTCGTTCTTCCTCTTCGGCCCCGACGTCGCGCGCGTCGCCGACATCAGCCGCATCCGCCGGGATGGCGGGCACCTGCGCGGCTTCCAGCGCAGGGAGGTGCGCGCGCACGTCAAGTCAATCGCCGAATTCCTCAGCCGCGGCCCCGCATTGTTTCCGAACGCCATCGTTCTCGCGCTCTCCTCGGACGTGGCATTCCGTTCCAGCCGTGGTCCGCGCCCGGACGGGATGGCCGCGACGGCAGACGCAGGCACCCTTGTATTGCCCGTGCGCGCTGAGGGTGAACGTGCGGCCTGGATCGTGGACGGGCAGCAACGCTCACTCGCGCTCGCACGCGCAAAAGGGGCGAAGTTGCTCCCCGTTCCGGTGGTGGGCTTCGTCGCCCCCGACCTCGCCGTCCAGCGCGAGCAGTTCATTCTGGTCAACAAGGCCAAGCCCCTGCCGACGCGACTCATCGACGAGTTGCTGCCTGAGGTCGGGACTGAGTTGCCCCGCGATCTGGCAGCGCGGCGACTGCCGAGCGAACTCTGCAACGCCCTGAGCCGGGACCCGGCCTCACCGTTCCACGGTTTGATCCGCCGAGAATCGGACGGTCCGGACGCACGCGGCATCGTCGTTGATACTGCGCTGTCTGAGGCGATCCGCCGCAACCTACGTGGCCATACGGGGGCGTTGCGGCCTTACTGCCCGCCGAGCGGTGGGCAAAGCCGCGCCGGGGACACCGCCGCCATGCTGCACACGCTGGTGCTTTACTGGGCAGCAGTGCGCAATGCCTTTCCGGAAGCCTGGGGCCGCCCACCTTCGGAAAGCCGACTAATGCACTCAGCCGGCATTCGGGCCATGGGTATGCTTATGGACCCTATCATGCTCCGGGCGGACAGCTCGCCGCACCCGGAAGCTGAGGTGCACGCCTCACTCGCCCGCATTGCCCCGCACTGCCGCTGGACCGAGGGCGTGTGGGAGGGGCTGGGCTGGCGCTGGAACGAGGTGCAGAGCACTCCGCAGCACGTCACCCGTCTGGGCGAGCACCTAGCCCAGATCGACCGCGACCTGTCGCGGCGTCCTCCGGCCGGCCGATGAAGTTCATCTTCGCCGATACGATGGACTACGTGGACCCTGGCTTCGATTTCGAGGGGGACCGCAATGCCCCCGGGAGACAAGCTTACTGGGATGATGAATACCCGCACGAGCACATGGACACCCCGCCCTACGACGGCATGCTGGTCTCGCGCGCCGCGGTGGGCAAGGGTCGGCTGGGCGGCGGCAAGTATAGCGAAGCCCAAGCCATGGCCTTTCGCCGTGCGGGCGCCCGCGCCTTCTTGCGCCTGGACGGGCCGCGCTTCCGACACATGCCGGTGTTCGGCGACTGCGGCGCCTTCGCCTACGTGAAGGAGAGCACGCCGCCCTATACGCCCGAAGACATGCTCGCTTTCTACGAGGACGGCGAGTTCACCCATGGCTGCTCGGTGGATCACATCATCTTCGAGTTCCACGAGGATGACGACCCGGCCCGCTTCCCGTCCGCGATGGCACGGGACGAGGCGCGGCGGCGCTTCGACCTCACGCTGGCCAACGCCGAAACCTTCCTGCGCGCGAGCCGCCCGATGGAGGGTCGCTTCACCCCGCTCGGCGTTGTGCAAGGCTGGTCGCCGGTCAGCATGGCAAAAGCCGCGCGCGACCTGTGCCGGATGGGCTATCGCTATCTCGCCGTGGGCGGCACGGTCCCGCTGCGCACGCCGCAGGTGAAAGCGTGCCTGCGCGCAGTCCGTGACGCGATCCCGCACGATGCGGCGATGCACGTGCTCGGCTTCGCCAAGGCCGAGGACATCCAGGAGTTTGTCCCGTTCGGCATCACGAGCTTCGACACGACCTCGCCGCTGCGCCGAGCGTTCAAGGATGCGCGCTGCAACTACTACCTGCGCCGCCCCGGCACCGGGCTCGACTACTACACCGCGCTGCGGGTGCCGCAAGCGACGGAGAACCCCAAGCTGCAGCGCCTGGCCAAGGAGGGGAAGGTGCGGCAGGAGGACCTGCAGCGCCTGGAACGCCGGGCGCTGGAGTCGCTGCGCGCCTACGGCCGCGGGGAGGCAGGGCTGGACGAGGCGCTCGACGCCGTGATGGCCTACGACGAGCCGGGCCTGCTGCGCCGGGCGACCCACCCCGCGGACGGCGACCCGGCGCTGCGCAACCGCTACCGGCGCACTCTGACCGAGCGGCCCTGGGAACGTTGCGCTTGCCGGGTGTGCCGCGAGTTGGGCATCGAAGCCCTGGTGTTCCGCGGCAGCAACCGCAACAAGAGGCGGGGCATTCACAACCTTGCCGTCTTCAAGACCCTCGTGAACGACCTGCCCGGCCCAGAGGAGGGCACCCGCCCCGATGAGCAAGCTGACCTTTTCCGCCATCCGCGCCAGTCAGAGCCCGCGGCACCAGGTCCTCTCCTTCGTGGCTAGCGCCGAGGACTTGATGCGCTTCGCCGTCATCGAGCGCGCGGGCCGCGACGGGGAGGGGCGGCTGAGCGGCTTTCAGCGGCCGCAGATCGCCGCCCACATCCGCGAGATCCGCGACTACCTGGAAACGGAGCACGCCGTGCTGCCCAATCCGGTCGTTGTCGCCTTCACCCGGGGCATGGCGGTCGAGGACGGGCCGGCCGGCACCTGCCGGGTGACGGTGGACTTGTCCGACGGTCCCCCGGGCTTTGTGGTGGACGGGCAGCAGCGCCTGACCGCGCTCTCGCAGATCGAGGGCAAGCGCTTCGAGGTGTTCGTCTCCGCCCTGGTCTGCGCCGACGAGGCCGAGTTGCGCCGGCAGTTCGTGCTCATCAACAATACCCGACCGCTGCCCAAGTCGCTGATCTACGAGTTGCTGCCCACGGTGGAGGGCGGCCTGCCGCGGCGCCTATCGGACCGTGCGCTGGCGGCCGATCTCGCCGCGCGGCTGAACTGGGAGAAGGGCTCGCCGCTGGAGGGCAAGGTGCACCAGCACACCAATCCGGGAGGCGTGGTCAGCGACACGGCGCTGCAACGGGTGGTGATGAACTCGCTTGCGGGCGGCGGCGCAATGCGCGACCTGGCGCGGCGCGCGGGCGGGGCCGAGCCGTGCTACCGCGTGCTCGCCGAATATTTCTGGGCCGTGCGCGCTACTTTCCCGGACGTGGCGTGGGACCGGAAGACTCCCAAGACGTCGCGGCTGGTGCATGGCGCCGGCATCGTGGCGATGGGCCACGTCATGGATCTGCTCTACCAGGTGGAAGGGGCCGACACCTGCGATGGCTTCCGGCACGGCTTGGCCTGCCTGGCCGACCAGGCCGCTTGGACCGAGGGCGAGTGGGACTTCGGCGGCGGCGACGTACGGCACTGGCGGGCAATCCAGAACAACCCGCGCGACATCGCGGTGCTGTCGCAGCACTTAATCGGGCTGGTTCGACATGCGATCCGGGCGAGGCGGACGGCGGATTTGGCTGAGTCGCCGTTGTTTCGCACGGCGGGTGATTAAGGGGGAGGGGCGGCCGGTGACTTACGCCGTCAAGGAGCTGTTTGCGACATTACAAGGCGAAGGTGCCCGGGCCGGGCGGGCATCCGTGTTCTGCCGCTTCGCCGGCTGCAACCTTTGGTCCGGCCGCGAGGAAGACCGGGCGGAAGCGGCCTGCCGCTTCTGCGACACCGACTTCATGGGCCTTGACGGACCCGGCGGCGGCCGCTTCGCGGACGCGCAAGCATTGGCGCAGGCCGTCGAGGCGGCCTGGTCCGGCGGGGACAGGGAACGCTACGTCGTGTTCACCGGTGGCGAGCCGCTGCTCCAGCTCGACGCGGCCCTGGTCGAGGCCGTGCACGCGCGCGGCTTCGAAGCGGCGGTGGAGACCAACGGCACGCTCGACCCGCCGCCGGGGCTGGATTGGGTGACGGTCAGCCCCAAGGCCGGCGCGCCGTGGCGGCTGCGCGCGGGCTCGGAGCTGAAGCTGATCTACCCGCAGCCTGGGCTGGAACCGGACGCGCTGCCCCACGACCTGCACTTCGCCCATCGCTGGTTGCAGCCCATGGACGGGCCTGACCGCGCTGCCAACACGCAAGCCGCGGTGGCCTACTGCCTGGCACACCCTGGTTGGCGGCTGAGCCTGCAGACCCACAAGCTAATCGGGATACCCTAACCCGTGTTTGAGCTCGCCAAGCAGTTCCGCTTCGAGGCGGCCCACACTTTGCCCGGGCGGGCGATGGACGCCGAGCCAAGCCGGCGCATCCACGGCCACTCCTATCGCGCCGAGGTCGTCGTGCGCGGCACCCCTGACCCGGCCACGGGCATGGTGCTGGATCTCGGTCTGCTTGAGCGGGCACTGGAAGGGGCGCGCGACGGGCTCGACCACCGTTTCCTCGACGAGGTGACTGGACTTGGCCCGGCCACCATGGAGAACCTGGCCGCTTGGATCTGGCGCGCCGTGTGCCCCGCCTGCCCCGGCCTCGCCCGAGTGGTCGTGCATCGCGACAGCAACGGCGAGAGCTGTGCCTATTTCGGGCCGGGCAGCAGCACGTGAGTGACGGCGCCCTCGTGCTGTTCTCCGGCGGGCAGGACAGCACGACCTGCCTTGCATGGGCGCTGGACCGGTATGACCGCGTGGAGACAGTAGGCTTCGACTACCGCCAGCGCCACCGGGTGGAACTGGAAGTGCGCCCGCAGGTGCTGGACGCGTTGCGCCAGGCGTTCCCCGCGTGGGCAAGCAAGCTGGGCGACGATCACATGGTCGATCTGGGCGTGCTCGGCCAGGTGAGCGAGACGGCGCTGACCCGCGACGCGGAGATCACGATGCAGGCGAACGGCTTGCCCAGCACCTTCGTGCCGGGCCGTAACTTGCTGTTCCTCACCTTCGCCGCGACCATCGCTTACCGGCGCGGCTTCAAGCACCTCGTCGCCGGCGTGTGCGAGACGGACTACTCCGGCTACCCGGATTGCCGGGACGACACGGTGAAGGCAATGCAGGTCGCGCTCAACCTGGGCATGGAGACGCGCTTCGTGGTCCACACGCCTCTGATGTGGCGCGACAAGGCAGAAACCTGGGCGTTGGCTCACGATCTAGGCGGCGACGCCCTTGTGGACCTGGTCCTGGACGAGACCGAGACCTGTTACAACGGCGACGACGCACACCGACACTCCTGGGGCTGGGTCAGCGGGACCTGCCCAGCTTGCAAACTTCGAGCGCAAGGGTGGGCTACGCACGTCCTCAAAAGCCGGCCCAACTAAGGGTATGGCGAAACTGGCGACCTGACAACAACCAGGGCCGAGCTTAACCAGGCCGCCAAACTGTCCGAAGAGGCGGAACCATCTCAGTCGCACCGGGCTCGGCGCAGGCCAGCACCACCAGGATGCGCTGCGCCAAAACCTGCCCAACGCCGCGCCAGCGCAGCAGCCGTCGCAACTCGGTCCGCTCGGCCTCAGACACCTGCAACACGACAGCCTTGGATCCTCGCGGCACGACGCACCTCCGGTGCTCGACGGCCTCACCGTCCCGCCGAACTCATCAAAATGCAAGGCCACTTCCAACTCGGACCACTAGTTGAAGCTATCGGCCACCGCTCGCAGAATGCTCGCGGTGCCTTTGCCCGATGCCCAAACCGGCTCGCGCGGGGCCATGGCATCCTTCACGCAGTAGAAGGCTTGGTGGCTGCTGCTCTTCCAGGCGAAGACGAACAGATCGGCTCCGTCGGCGAGGCTCGCGAGTTGCGCGCTGCAGACGAGGTCTGAGTTTACCTCGACGCGACACGCAGGATACATTGCTTCCAGCGCCGCCTTGGCGCGGGCGCCCGCCGCCTCCGCCAAAGTGTAGATGCCGATCCGCTTGCCGGCGAGGTTTGGCCCGTCGCTTGCCTCAGCCTTGGTGCGGACCTGCTGCAACCATCCAAGCGCCCCGTCCTCGACATGGAAGTCCTTGGCGAGAAGGTCGAGTGTGAACAGGTCAGGCGGCTGCAAGCGGTGGCTCATTCTTTGGGCTTCGCCCAGCACCGCCATGAAGAAGCCGAGCCGTGTCTCCTGGGCGGCGGCGCCCGCTGCCGGAGCGAGGGCCAAGGCCTCGCAGAGGTCAAGGCTCCACGGGAGGTTGGCGTAGGACGCGACGCGCTCCCGCACGTCGCGCAAATCGCGCACCATTTCCGCGTAGTCGCCAGCGGTGAGCCCCAGTTCCAGGCGATGGCCGACGAGTTGCGCCAAGAGTTCGAGGTCGGCGTGCGAGAGCGGGTCGTCCATCGCCAAAAGCAGGAATAACACGGCCGCGACTGGCCGCAGCGCCGCCGCCGGGGGGAGGGCCGGTGGGAAGAAAGCCGCAATCAGGGCGGCGACCGACTGGCGAGCGACGACGGCCGCCTCGCCGTTGAGATTGCCGATCAGTTCGGCGAATTGCGAACTGAACGCTTCGCTGGCGTGGAATTCGGCAATGTCCCAGGTGACGGGCGCTTGGCCGACCGCGCGCTCGGCTGCCATCAGATCGCGCCCCTGCCGCAACTGCTCTGCCCAAGCGATCCAGGGATTTTGCGGCGCCGACTCCGGAGCGCCAGTCGTGGCTGCGCGTAACTCGGTGAACCGCCGCTGCTGCGGAGCGGACAACTCGGCAAGCAGACCAGGATCCACGCTGTCGAGCCGCGCTAGAAGGCGCTGCCGGCCGTCAACGCCGATCTGATCGCCACACAGCAGGAGCCGGTTCAAGGTCTTCCGCCCTATGGGCGTGGCCATATAAAGCTCGAAGGCCCGATCGACTTCGCCGTCGTCGAAGGCCGTGTCGGCTTCGGCCCCGACGTCCTCCGGCGCCCCCGGCGGGGATGCGATATCAGCCGACAGCGCCGCAAACAGCGGCGAGCGATGTTCAGACTCCGGCAACAGGTCCCGCAGTTCGGCGATGATCGCAGCGGTGGGCTGAGGGCGCAGGCGCTCGAACAGCAGGAACGCTTTGACCACCCGCGTGGTGCGCACACCCCGCCGCGAGGCGAAAAGGCGTGGGTAAGGTCGCGCGATCGCCGTTTCGAAGGCTTGTAGCAGTTGATCGGAGCCGCCGCTGGCCTCAAGCGGTTCGACGAAGGTGCGATAAAGCGCTTCAACAAGGTCGGCCAGTGTCTGCGGCGGTGGCCCCAGGTCCGAAAGGGTCGTGATCAGCCAGGGGTTGCGGGCAAGCTGCGGCCAATAGCCGAGGCCCGCTTGTAGGCGCACCTCGAGGTAACGCAGGTTCTCTTCATTTAGCCGTCCGGTGCTGCGCAACTCAGCGAGCATCGCGGTGGCGCCATGTTCATCTTGCGCCAGCAAGGCGCGGTCGAAGTCGGCGCGGATGCGGCCCACAGGCCGGGGGATCTCACGCCACGTTGGCGGTCGTAGGCTTCGCAGGTTGGCGAATGCGATGAGGCGCTCGGCGATCTTGGCGTTGCCGGCGGCGGTCGCGCCGCTGAAGAGAAGGACGCCGCCTGCAAAGCGCGAGCGCAGCGCCCGGACTCGCGCGTCGCGGGTTCCCGCCAGCGCGGGCTCGAAGCGGGCCAAATACGAGGGTCCGAACCAGGCGCGTAGTTCCGAGGTCAAGACGTCGCTGCTCCTCGGGTCGGCGCTCGCCGCATACCATCCGACGGGCCCGCCCGCCCGCACCAGGGGAAGGACCACGGTTGCCGTCTCGGGCTTGCGGACAAGTTCGTCGAGCCATGGCCTCACCTGGGCAGTGAGCGCGGGTGCCGTATTGGCTTCGAGCATCGCCCAGGTCAGCTCATTAGGGGCAGCAAAGAATGTAGCCAGCCAGGCGGTCTCGTGAGGCGGCAGATCGGCGATCACGGCGACGCCTCAAGATAGGACTCAAAGCTGATACGCGCCTGAGCCAGGCTTTGGGTGGTCGTATCGTAGGTTACTGTCTCATCGTTCAACTCGAGCCCGCGATGGGTGAGGTTCATCGACCCGGTGAGTAGGCCGCGGCGCAGCAAGATACCCTTCGTGTGCAGGTTCTTGCGCCGCACCACCGTGAGCTTCTCGCTAAGCCCGGCCTCCGCCGCGGCCTCCGTGAGCGCGTACAGAAAAGGCCCGTTGTGCTCATCGAGGCTGGTCGCGATCCCGAGTGGGCAGCCCCGTATCATTAACTCGACGGCGATCTCTACAAGACGGATCTCGCGCGCACCCCATTCGGGATTTACGGCATTGAAGCCCGCGGTGCGGTTGTCGAGGATGGCAACATTGCTGATCCACGGGCTGACGAGCCAGACGCGCTCGCCACCCGGCGCAACCAATTCGCTGAGCAGCATTAATTGCAGCAGTTCGCGAATCAGGTTTTGGCTGGTAACGGCGCTCTTAAAGATCCGGCGGCTGGCGAAGCCTTCGCTCATTGCAATGCCTCCGGAATGTCAACCTCGACGAGGTGTTGATCTTGAACGCGTCGCATCGCGTGCACGCGTGCGAACACTGACAGGTAACCGGTCTGGACCGGGTTGGTGGCTAGGAAATTGAAGGCCCCCGCGACACGCTCGACCTCCTTCACTGGGCAAACGAGCGTCACCGCCCCCGTCTCGGCGAGCCGCGCGAGACACTGAGCGCGCCATTCCGCGTCGCCCAGGTCGATTGGGCGGTGGCCCGCCTCGAGGTAGGGGCGCAGCAGGAGCGGTTCCGGGGGCGGTAAGTCCACAAACGGCGAGTAGAGTTGCAGCCCCGATTGGCGCACTTGCGCACCACGGGGCCAGAGCAGGCCATAGACCACTCCCATGCGCCACTGGTCCGGATTTATCGTCGGCGTGTCGATCCCGGCGAAGTTCAGGGCAGCGTCGATGTCGGCCCGGCGCGATAGGCGATAAGCGATGACGCGGGCATCCAGTTCGACGCCGAGCCGCGCCTCCTGCGCTGACCATTCGCGGATCGCGCTCAAGAAGAAGGCATCACTCTCGAACGTTGAGCCCGGTCGCAGCACCCGGTTTGCCAACGCCACCATGAAGCTGTGGAAAGTGACGAAGCCCTCGGCCGCCAAGGTATGGCGCAAGGCCATCAAGCTGCGATGGGTAGCCTCGACCCCTTCGGACCGGCGAAGCTCGGCGGTTGCCTCCGCAAGCTCGCTGCTGGGGGCCGTCTCCACCACGGTTTGCAGAAACCGCTGCAGTTGGTAATCGCTCAGCGCAAAATCGTTGTCGCGCAGAGCGGCGGTCATAAGACTGAAATAGCGCCGCGGATCCTCGGCGTATTGGCGGAGCGCCTCCTCGATATGGCCGTTGCCGCCGGGCGCAAGCTCGCTGATCCAAACCTCGGCGCTCGCCTCGCCGGCCAGTTGATCGTCCGCTTCCCGAACCCCGGCATAAAGGTCAACCACCAGGCTGTCGGCGTCGAGCTCGGGGCAGAGGTTCAGCAAGGCCTGATGTGCGGCCGCGCCCACCGTGGCCGTGAAACGGTCGCGCAGCCAAGGCTCCCAGTCCGCGCTGATCGGAGTCCACAGAATGGCCGCCAATTCAAAAAGGCCGGCTTTGACCGCCGGGTCGGCGATCAAGTGCGTAAGATCCTGGCGCAGCTTGTCCTGCCGATTGGTTTGGCCGTCGGCGTCGTCGACGACTGCGGACTGGAACAAGATGTCGAGAGTCTGCTCGAGCGTCAGGTCGCCCCGATCTTGAGCGAGACTCTCCGCCGCCGTTTCCAGGGGAATGGCCTTGGCGATCGCTTCGTTGCTGAGCGCGGCGAGCAACAGGTGCGCCAGCCAAGCCCGGGCGAACGGATTGTCGACCATGGCGAGTTGCGGCCCCATGCGCGCCAAATCGTGGAATCTCACGGTGCGGAGTGCCCGATAGCGTGCCCCGGTCTCATCTCCCAGATTGGCCCACAACGACTCTGGAAACCGCAGGCGCAAGCAAAAAGCGTCCACCGAGAGCGAAAAGCCCAAGGCCGTAGCTGCGCCGTTCTTCTCGAAATCGAACCGTTTAGTGGCCGAACTGCCGTCCCTAAAGCGCAGGCTGGCCTCGCTGCCCAGCGCCATGCGCCGGACCTCGACCGGACTTAAACCCTGATGGGTATGAAACCGGACGTCCACCATCAGCGACGTCCATGGGGAGCCTTGCGGCGCTTCCAGCACAAGACCCGGCGCTCGGCCAATGATCTGCGTTCGCCAGCGCAGGTGCGCGTTGGAGGTGTCCAGGATGTTGGACGGGGTCTGTTGGACTTGCAGCGCCCGAGGGCGAAAAATCGGGATCGCAATGGGACCCCGATCGCCATCGATGCGCCAGTTGCCCAGCGCCTGGGTATCGACAAGGCCCTCAAGCGGCACGGCCTGGATCGGGGCCACATCAAGGTTGGTGCAGAGCCAATGGCGTTCGTGGGCATGACTGAGGCCGTAGCGTCGCGAGACCCGGCCCGGTGCATATTCGCGCATCGCCTGTGCGATGGGCATCATCTCCGGGTCAGGAATCACGCCCCGCATGGGCGGCAAGGTGATCACCACTTCCGGTAGATTCAGGTCGCTGAACAGGTTTGGCGGCACGAACTCTGGCAGTGGCGAATTACCCACGTGGCGCTCCACCCCGCCGCGGACATCGCGCCAGAGGGTCTCGAGACGCCGCTGTGCGGTCGGCAACACCTCAAGCAGCAATGGCCGTGGGTCTTCCCAGAGCAGGGATGCCACTTCCGAATCTGAGAGCTTTAGAGCGCGGCCGAGAAAAGCGGCATAGGCGTCGCGTTCGGACGGGGTAGCAAGGATCTCTTCGATCGTGCGGGCCAAGACCGTTTGGCGCGCCCGCTGGTTCGGCGTGCCCGCCGGCCCAGCGAGATTGGTCCAGACGCTACCCTCGCCGGCCCCCGCCAGTTGCAGACCCAAATAGTCGATCGTCGCATAGACGGCTTGGATGCGCTGCACATAGCGGTTACCGATCGGGAGCGCCCGGACCGGCAGTTCTGGATCGAATAAGAGGTCATAAGCTTGGTAGGCTACTCGGTCGCGGCCGTAGTCGGAGAGCACCACCACCGTCCACGGCCGCATCTGGCGCGAGCGCCCGGCACGACCCTTGCGCTGCAGGAACTGGGCGACATCGCGCGGCGCCTTGTGCTGGATAACCGCGCCCACCTTTGGATCATTGAAGCCCACCTCCAAGGAGGCGGTCGCCACGATGATATCCAGGCCGGCGCCAACCCCGGGATCGAGGGCCATGACGCGGCCCACGGTCTTGCGATCGCCCGACTGCAGGCTGTGTCCGACCTCGACGGCGGCTTCCCAGTCTTGCCCGTGCAACTTGCGCAGACGATTGGGCATGGGAACGCGAAGCGCTGCCAGACCGCCGTTGCGATGACGCTGGAGGTCGACATTACCCCGGCTGTTGCGGCCTTCGGCGTCCAGCATCGCGAAGTAGACGCGGTTGATAACGTCGATGTTGTCGGTGAATAGGAACTGGCGCTCACCCACGAGCCCGCCGCTCTTGCCCGAACTCGGCGGATCCATCATCCGTGCCAGCAGCATCGCGGTCTGAATGGTGGTCGACAGCAATGCACCCCGCGACACGGGATCGCCCCGCAAGGCGAGGAGGTACTCCGCGCCTTCGCTGATCAAGTCGCGGCTTGCCGGCGATACCTCCACCGAGACCTGCTCGCTCAAGGCTGTCAGGCGCGCAAAAAAGCGTGCCCCATCACGGAGCGTGGCCGAGAGGCCCACAAAGCTGACCGGCGTACGCAAAAGCCGCCGCCAGCGCCGCAGCAGGAAGGCGACTTGGGCACCCGTTGATCCGACAAAGGTATGGACCTCGTCGAGCAGCATCAACTCGACAGGGCGCTCACAGCGCCGGCCCAAGCCAAAGAGATGCCGCAGACGGCTGTCGGCCATCCGCTGGTTCAGCATCTCAGTGGTCGTGAACAGGATGTCTGGGCTTTCCCGCTGCAGGCGCTCGCGGGTGAGGATCACCTCGTCGCCCTCGATCGTGCGTCGGCACTGCAGGCAGACCAGGCGTTCGCGGCTTGCCCACCGGTCGTCATCCGCCCAAAGCATGTCGCCTCCGCAGGCCTCGGTGGGACAGCGGATGTACTCGCAGACGAGGCCACGGGCATGCGCCCGCCACCCCTTGCTATCGGACGCCACGGCGGCGCTATTGGGCGTGAAGCTGAACAAGGCCGCGATCAGCAGCTTGCGGCGACCGTGCGCGCGCAGCCAGCCGTCCAAGCGCCGTGCCTCGCCATAGACCTCGACAAGTTGGTCCTTCAGCAACTCGTTACGGGGATAGAGCGCCAGCGCCTTCACCCAGCGGCTCGTGGGCGCGTCGCGCCGCACGTGTGCGGCGATGCGCGTGAGCGCCGGAAGGTAGAAGGCGAGCGTCTTGCCGCTGCTGGTTCCGGCGCTCACCAATGTCGCTTGTGAGCGTTCCCCTCCGAGGCCGCCGAGGATTCGTTGGCTGGCCTCCATCTGGAACCGCGCCAGGCGAAAAGCCGGACCGTGGCTGCGAAGGAGTTCCGCCAGAGCCTCACGTGCGGTTGCATCGTCGAGGACATCATTGAGGGGCGGTAGGACGTCGGCGGGGGCCAAGCAACGGTCTGGATATCGGCGGCGGCGCCAGAGAAAGCGGAAATCGGCGACCAGTGTCGGCGCGCTCTGCCAGCCTGTCGGGCCCTGGTGCTTGGGGAAAAGCTGGCGCAGGCGAAACAGGAGGCGCACGGCCTCGGCCATGCGCGAGCGGTATCGGGGCTCGCTCCCGTCGGAGACGTCCAAGACGAGCGCACGCGCCTTGAGCGCGGCCAGCACGTCTGCGGCGCTGAGGAAATTCAAGGGCGTCGCAAAGTCGGCCACGGCGAAGCGGGGGTTGTCGAGCAGCGCATCGATGATCTCCGCCGCCTCGCCGGCGGTCAAAAATCCATCGACAAGGCCCCAGGTCAGCAGCCGGGCCTCGCGTTGTTCAATCTCATCTAGGGCCGCGACGAGCAGCGCCTCGTCGGCGGTCATGTGCGGCTCTTGGCGATGATGCGATAGGCGTCAAAGCTGTGGTTCGCTTTCAGCCAGTCGATCACTTCGGGCGTCAGCAGGTCGAGCGAAGCGCCTCCCATCGACTGCACCGATTCGAGGAACCTCTTCACCGCTTCAGGGACGTTGAAGTCGAAGGCCTGGGCGGTCATCTCGAGTTGCTTGGCCAGTCGCTTGATCTGATCGATTGCTGCCTGATCCGCAGGGGCGGCCGAGAACGCGGTGTCGAGCGCCTGGTGCAACGTCCGGTACTGATCGAGCGCGCGATCGTTCTCAGCCGTGCGTGCCAAACGCCCGCGCAAGGTCGCGGGCGTATCGCCGGCGAAGAAGTCGCGGCGGGCGCGGCGCCAAGCTGTCAAGACGACCTCGCAGAACTCACTGCCAGCCTCGTCGAGTTCGTCGAGCAATGCTTGCCAGGTTTTCCCTTTCTTCAGCGTGGCTGCAGTGGGCTCCACCTGAAACTTCTCATGCAGGCCCGCCGCCCGGCGCGCCATCTTCACCACCCTGGCCGGCGAGGCGACAGCGACAGCGTTCGCCTGTAGCAGGGCTTGCTTCTGCACCTGAGGCTCGAATTTTTCGACCTGGCGGCTCAAATCTTGGCGCAAGCGTTCGAGATCGGACGCCTCCTGCACCTTCGCCGAGAGGTCATACAGTCGCGACAAGCGCCCTTTGAGCTCGGCCGCGCGCTGCGGCAACGACGCGGTCATTGTGCAGGCTCCAGGGTGGCAGGGGCTGAGGCAGCGACCCGGCGCAAAAGGCTGGCGATCTCGCCCACCATCACCGCCGGATCCACCTGGCTGCTATTGGCTTCCGCCCGCGCCACGTTGATTTCGGCGGCGGCCAGCAGGGTCTTGGTGTCCGCCAAGAAGGCCAGCGTCTGCGCGATCAGACCGAGGTCCAACCTGCCGAGCGCGTTCAGCAACCGTGGCATCTGTGCCTTGTCAGCTTCGGCGACGATCACTTCGGCAGATTTCACCAGATCCACCACGGGACTCACCTGAAATCCGGTGACCCGCGGGGCGTAGTCTTGAAGGCGAAGGCCCGAAGGCGCGGTTGAGGTCGCCGCTAGCAAGGGAATGATCTCCTGGAGGTCGGCCACGAACTGCGTCTTGTTGAAACTTTCATCCAGGAACTCACCAACCTCCGCTTGGAATGTGCGCAGCTTGGCGATGACCGGCTGCAGTTGCGACCAAAGCCGTTGGTCTGAGATCGAGCGCAGGAAAGTTTTCAATTCATCAGGAAGGCCCTCGAATGGGAGGTCGGCGCCAGCACCGCTCACCGCGTCCAGAATGCGCGCGATGTCGAGGGCGTAGGGCTTGGCGCCCGTACCCTGGAAGCTGGCGGTGCGGATCAGGAACTCGGTCTGAAGCAGGTCTCGGGCGACCTTGGACCCGGCCAGCCCTAAAGCCGCCGCGCGGACGCGGTCCCAAGCCTCCTCCCCCCGGGGGTTCGCTGGTTCCGAGACCTTGAACAGCGCCTCCAGCAGCGGGCGCGGCTCGCTGCCGCGCAGCGGCGGCCCGAACCCCGCAAGGCGCGCTTGGGTGATGAGTCCCTTGGCCAGCGCGCTCGCTTGCGACGTCGCCTCCTCCACTAGGACCGGCGTGAACTGGGCGATGAGCCGGTCGATGATTGCGGCGCTCGCGACGTAGTCGTCGTCCGCTTCCGGATAGGTCCAGCGTTTGCCCTTTAGGTAGAAGTAGCGGATCGCCCCCAGCAGCCCAGCCCGAATCGTGCCGTCCAGATCCGCAGGGTCGTCGCAGACTCGGATGCGATTGGACTGCGGATTGTTACGGGCGTTCGGGATGAAGATGCTCGTCGCCTTCACGTCGAACTCGCGGACGCGCAGAGAAGGCCGGCTGATCGCATCGCGAACCATGCCGGCAAGCGCGTTGCGCAAGTCGCGTGCTTCGGCCTGTCCAAGCTGTTCTCCCGCGGCCCAAACATCCAGTCTCGTGCGCCACGTCTCAAGGGTGGGATCGTTCGCCGGCGCCGGCATTAACGGCCGGATCTCCGGCGTGGCCGGGGTGCCGGGCTCTGCAGGCTCGGGAACGTAGACGATGTTGGCCAACTCGGTCGGCGTTGGAAGTCCAAATTCCTGAAAAATCGCCGGCGGAACATGGCCTATGCCGACCTCGTCAGCCGGTGCTCCGCCCCAGACCGTGAGCAGGACCCCTAAGCGTCCGCGCACCGCCTCAGGCCGATGCGTCTGGCGCACCCAGTTGGCGACGAAGGTGTTTGGCCGCGCCTGCTGAAAGTCGGCCTGGGGAAAAGCCCGTGTTTCGTAGGTGGGCCGCAGGAACAAGATACTGCGCAGAATCTCATTGATTACGCGCCGTGGGTTGAAGATAAGGCGACCCCCTTCGCGCAGATGACGGCCCACAAGATACTCGATGGCGCGTCTATTGAAAGGAAATAGGGGGTGACCGCGGGTGTCGGTCCCAAACGCGCGCAGCGCCGTATCGGCGTCGTCATCGAGATCCTCATCGCGCCAGGCCGGCAACCAATCGGTCAGCGGCTCTTCGGATTCGATTGGTCGGAAACGCCGGCGCAGTTCCGTTTCGCCCCAACGCGCCGCGTTCACGTAGGAGCCGACCAAATCGACCACCCCCTGCTTTAATTGTTCGTCGCTCTGCGGCAGGCCGCCAACCACCCACTCGCGCTGGGCGCGTGTCAGGATCGTGTCGCGGTAGGCCAGATAGCGATCGGTGATAGCTATCGCTGTGCGCATGGTTGCGCGTACCTGGCGACCTTCGTACGTGCCTTCCTGGATGCAGACGTTAAGCAGGACCTCTTGTATGCCGGCCAGGGCGGCGAAGTCCTCGATAAGGAGCACCAGTTCCTTGCCGTCCTGTAGCAGATTTTCGCGGACGGCAAGAATGATGTCCTGGAGCGTCGGCCCGCCTGTGTTCTCCTCGAGCCGGAAGACTTTGGCGATGGCTGCATCGACGACGCTGTTGAGGAGATCGATCGCTGGCTGCAGGCGATCGTCCTCAACAGCGACATTGCGCAAGTAATACTGTTGCACGGCTTGGGCCGCCTGGTTGACATTTACCTCGTCCGGGATGCGCAGATCGCCGAGAACGAATTGGGGCACACTCGCATCGTCCGGGTCCGGGGTGTCGCCGTGGCGACCCGTGACGGCCCGCGATACGATGCGCGACAGCACGTGGTCTAAGAAATGCTGATCCAGCGCCGCGTCGGTGAAGAGGCGCGGTAGCATGCGCGTATGCCCGATCAGCGGCTTAAGCTCGCGTTGTTCAGGAGTTTCGCGGAGTTCCTCCGCCAACTCCGCGCCCTTGAGGCTTAAGACGTTTTCCAACTCGGCCCGGAAGGTTACCACGGCGGTCTTCAGACTGATTGCCGCCACCGCCGTGGTGAGGTTCTCGCGCGCCTGGGCGTAGCGTGGATCATCGGCCAGTGGTGCCAAGATCAACTGCACGACGGTGCGTAGGCTGGCGCTCTTGGGGATCCTGATGATGTGCAGCTTGTTGCGCTTGGGAGAACGGCGAAGTTGGGCGTCGAGCCAGCGAATCAGGTGCGATTTGCCGACCCCGGAGGGGCCGGTGATCGGCAGCATCAGCGCTCCGCCTGGCACATGGTCCGTGAGGAAGGCTGCGAGAAGATCCGATTCGCTGGCCGGCGTCTCATGCAGCGTGCCGGCGCTGCGGGCGACCAACGGCGAGGGCTGGTGCACAGCGAGCAAGACCGCGACGTCGGCCGTCTCCGCTTCGTTCTTGATGCAGGCGTCAACCTCGGCCGCCCCTGGCCAGTAGCGTTCCAATTTCACCGCTTGGCGCCCTTTTGCTCGCACCGGCGCACATCGGTTACTTCTCGCCATATGCGTCCGCCGGCGCCGGTGAGCATCATGCCCTCCTTGGCGTCGGCGCCGCGTTCGAGAGCGATCTGGCCTTCGAACTCGAGGCGCTGCAGAGCTCGCGACAGTGCCGTGGAGACCTGTCCGTCCGCCGGCTTGCGCCAGCGGGCAGGGTTCAGGAAAGTTTCCACTTGTGTCCAATAGGCGCCGCGGTCGAGCACCGGCAGTACGCACGCCAGGGCATCGACAAACTGGCGCGCGGTGAGGTTTGAGGTCGCGGCGAACACCTCGGACAAGGCGTCGCGCACCGCTACGGTCGGATCTATGGCCATCTGGGCGCCTTCGCGCGCGAAGCCAAGATAGGGCATCCAGGCGCGCAGGCCATTCCAGCGGGTCTCATTTTGGAAAATGCAGCGTGAGGCGTCAGCTAACTGATCGATTTCAAGGCCGGCGATCGCCTTGGGCGCGCTGGTGTCGATGGCGTAGACATCCTGGGCCAAAAGCCACGAGAGAGCGCGGCAGAGATCTGCGCTCTTTGCGGCCTCCGCTTCCCAGATGCGGGCGTTGTTCTCCGCCGACAAAGCGATCGTCCGGGCGATCTTCGGCAGGCGCGCCTCCGCTTGGTCGGGGGTCTTGCCGAGCGCATCGCCATACGGTGAGGTCAGCACAACGAGGTTGTTGTGGATGGTGAAGAGGCCGAGCTCGGTCCAGCGGTTGAGGGTTCGGGTGAGATGCCCGGCGTCCACCACATCCAAGTCCGCGCCGCAGGCGGTCAGGAGATCCTCTCGCGACATCGGCCCCATGCGAACGTGCGCGCGGACGAGGAGGATAAGCAGCGTGTAGAGACCTTCGCTCGCCTGGTTGAGAACTCTCACGCGCGAAGCCCTTGCATGAAGACCTCGTAGCTCAAAACATTGCCGCCGGTGTCAGCGAGCAAGCGCTCCGGGTGCTGGGCATCCGGTGTATCCGCCGGCGCCAGTATGAAGTGGACGGGCCGCTCCATCAGCCAGAGATGCGGCGGAACGCGAGGTTCGACGAGCAGCGTGGCACGCGCAACCGGATAGGCGCTCGGACAAGCCGCTTCCTCTTCGACCGATTGCACGAGCAACACACGATCCGCCAGGCGCCAGTGCAGACGGGCCAGCACGGGGTGGCGCCGCACCTGGTCCGGAACTGCGATCTCACGAACGCCGAAGCTCGCAACCAGATTATCAAGGATCGCCATGGCGACGTTTTCGCCCCATGGGGCCGGCAGCGGCAGGATGACCGGCCTGGCAAGCTTCAGATGCGGAAACCGTGCCCTGAGGGCGGTGAGATCCGGCGGGACGACGTCTTCAATTCCGAAGGGCAAGGGTTCGGCATAAGCGAGCTTCGGTACGCTGGAGCGTCGGTGCTCGGGACATCCGCCGCACGCGCGAGAGACGACCACGGAGCGCCGGGGCGCGTGGCTGCGGTAGAGGTCGTCAAGAAGAGCCGAAACCTCGGTGCGGCCAAGCAGAAGGCGGCCCAAGAGCGCGCTGCTCGCCTGGGCGTTCTGGAACGCGCGGGACCGCTCCAGTCCCATGCGTGCATTGAAGACGGTCTCGCTCCGATAATTCTCATAGTGCAGGCGCACGACTACCTTGCGGAAGTAGCCCTTCCAGTAAGCTTCACTGCGCACTTTGAACTCAAGATCATTCTCGTCTGGCAACCGCTCGAGATCGGAGGGAGGCGCGAATTGGAGTTCCAACAAGCCTGCGCGGGCCATCATGATTACGGTGCGCATGTTCCAAGCGGCGTTATAGTCCGACTGCTGGCTGAGCCGCGGTGGCACAACGTCGAGATCGATTTCCAGGACAAAGCCAAGCGCGTCCAGCGCTTTGGCGGATGCGGCGAGCGCCGACCAACGCTCGAAGCCTAATTCGTCGCTGATCAAAGTGGGGGCGCTCAGCGCCTCGGCGAGCTCGCGGTCGCGGTGCGAGAAGAGAAGCAGTGAGCTGCAGGCTCTCCCGTCGCGCCCCCCGCGACCGACCTCCTGGTAAAAACGATCGAGAGTTTCCGGAACCGTCGCATGAATCACCGTGCGGACGTCCTGTTTATCGATTCCCACGCCAAAAGCGGAGGTGGCCACGATGCCGTCCAAGCGGTTGTCAGCCCAGGCGTCAATGATCCGACGCCGCTCCTCGTCTCGCGTCTCTCCATGAAAGCAGGTGATCCGCGTCAGACCCTCGCCCTGCAAGATTTGCAACCACCGTCGGGCGTCGTCTCGTTTCGTCACATAGAGGATGAAGGGCCGAGGCGCGTGCCGGAGGGCTTCGAGGACCTTTCGTTGCTTGGCGGGTTCATCGTCCTCTTGGTGGATCCAGTACTGCGGCTCGGGACGCAGATGGATAGCAGCCAGCATCTGCACCGTGCTGGCTGGACCAAAGAGCGCGTCGATGGTCTTCACCGTTTCTGGCGTGAGGGTTGCCGACATCAGGATCGTGCGGAATTTCGGCCCTGCGCACGCGGCCAGAAGCCCGCGGCGTACGCCGGCTAGCATTTGGAAAGCCGGGCGAAAGTCATCGCCCCACTGGGCCAGGAGGTGCGCCTCATCAACGACGAGGTGTGTGAGCAGGCCGGCGCAGGCGGCGTCAAAGAGGGCGGGCAGCAGTGCGCCTGTGGCCGCTTCGGGCGAGCAGTACAGGACGCCTTGCCGCCCCTGCCGAATGGCGCGCTTGATCGCCAGGCGCTCTTCGGCGCTAAGGCCCGCATGCCACGCGAGCGACGATGGTTGCACACTGGGCTGCCGCGCCCTCAGCAAGCCCGCCATGATCCGGGCCTGGTCAAGCGCCAAGGCCGTGGTGGGCACGATGCAGAGCGTTAGCCCGGCTTCAGGTCCGCGCACCAAGAGCGGCGCCTGGGCGACAAAGCTTTTCCCTGATCCGGTCGGCAACGCCACGACGAGGGTTTCGCCGGGCACCCCTAGAAAAGCGCTGCGCACCGCCTCCCGCTGGCCAGGTGAGAAGTAAGCGTCGTAGCCGCTGGCGTCCTGCAGAAAGGGGTCCATCGGCCGGCGGCTGTCGTGCCGCGCCTGACGTTCTGCGAACGCGTCTTCGAACACGGGCCGATCGTCGGGCGCGAGCCAGTCGGGCTTCCAGGGCGTTGCCTCTAGGAGAAGATGTGCAGAGCCAAGCGGTTGAGCGAGGATCCCATGGCGGCGCCATGCCGCGAAATCCGGCCACCCTCCACTCCGAGGAACGCGGAGGCGCGCGGTCGTTCCTGACCGCAAGCTTTCCCGTCGGAGCACATGGCGAAGGAGCGGCGCGGTGTCGCCCGCCGGCGGCAGCCGCGCAACACCGCCCGCCAAGGCGAGTGCGAGGACCTGGCGCAGGCGCTCCAGGACGCCGTCCAACGCCGCCTCTCCCGGCGCGACCCGCGGCCAATCTTCGAGCGTCGCCTGGAGCGCTGCGTAGTCGAAACCTGCGCTCATGCGTCGGCGTCTACGATCCGCGAGGCGCGCGGATCACCCGATAGGAAAACCGCCAAAATGCCGTCCAGGCGAACCACAGGCTGGCGGACGCCGGCGAGCAAAGCCTCCGAGAGCATCGTCTCGATCTTAAACTCAGCGCACTCCGCCCCCTCTCCGGTGCGCTCGGAACGCGTACGTAGTTGGGCCAATCGGCCATAATCGACCGCCGCCCTGGCCCGCGCCGCGGAGTCCAGATCTTTCGTGAGCGCCGAGCGCCGTCGCAATTCCTCTTCAGCGTTCCGACGCGCGGCGCGACAGAGTTCCCCCCAATCGGCCAGTTCGGGGAGTTCAAGACGCGCCAGGTTCCGCCAGCGCTGCGGATTGAGGTTGTAGTCCCGCCCGGCGCCGTCTATCGCTTCGTGCCGATAGGGTGCGGCCAGCATCGCGAGGCGATCGGCTTGCACGACTTCGCACAACTCAGCGTCCAGCCAGAGCGTGTGAAAGGACGGCGCCAGCGCCATGTCACCCCGCCGTCGGATGGCGGCGGCGGCCGCCGGAGTCGATCGTCCCGCCGCGCGCAGAACCTGCAGCGCTGCTTCGATATCCGCCTCGACCACGAAGTCGAAGCGAAAGAACACCTCGGCCACGGTTTCCGCTCGGTGGGTCGGTATATACCGCCACATCGCAGTGGACCGCCCACGGTCGTCGGCCTGGGCGAGGTCATAGATGCCGGACAGCAGCGGATCGCCATAACGCAACAGCCGTGTCTGCATTTCGCGGCCTCGGCGGCTCAGCACGGTGCGGCGTCGGTAGGCCTGGGGGTAGGTGCGCACCGCGCGTGAGCGTTGCGGCGCCGGCCTGAAGCTTATGGCGTCACGACAATGCGTAAAAAATGCTTCCAACGGGACAAGCGTATGTGGCTGTTGAGTGACGTACTCATAGCGGAAGGGCGCCTCGGGACCTTTGTTCTCGGTCCGCTCCCGAACGCGTCTGAACATTAGCGTGGTCTCGAGCCATACAGTGGCGTCGCGTTCCAGGGCACGCCAATCCTCGTCGATGTCGGTGAGCGCGTCCACCAAGGCGCTGGGCGGCGTCCCCAAAGCGTCGAGCGCGTCTTGCTGATCGAGATTGCGGATTTCCCGATCAATGAGCCCATCGGGACCGGCGCTCGCCTGGGTGAGGTCGACAAAGGCTTCAGCGCCTCCCTCGAGCAGGGCAGGACCCAGGTCGCGCAACGTGTCGTCGATTAGGTACTGCAAGCTCGCGATCGAGCGGCTGAAGACCTGAAGGCCCGCGTTCAGGTAGGTGATCCAGGCGGCCTCGTAGGGATCGCCGGCACAACGAAGCAGGAGCGAGCCGATGTGTTCGCCGGAGCCGTATCGATCGGCCCGGCCCAGCCGTTGCTCAATGCGATTGGGATCCAACGGCAGGTCCCAATGAACGATCGTCTTGTGGCCGCCTTGGAGGTTAAGACCCTCCTCCGCTCGGCGATCGCAGATCAGGATCGGACGGCTGGAGTCGATCCGGAACGCTTCCCAGCCGCTGTCGGCCGGATCGTGCCGATCGACAGGGACGCTCAACATCTCCGCCAACCCGTGAGCGAGATGGTCTGCGCTGGCCGGGTCGGAACAGAAGACGATGAACTGGCGACGTGCGCCCAAGCGTGGGCGTAGGGCCTCGGTCAGTGCGGCGAGCCGCGCGCCGAACGCTTCGGCTCCGCCTAGACGCACCGTGACGCGATCGCCTCGGTCCTGCCCGAGTGAACGCGATGCGGGCTGCAACGCGTGCTCGAAATGCCGACCCAGACGCTCTCGAAACAGGGCAGCGTGCGCTGCAAACCCCATCGCGCCGCCTCCGTTCGGCGCCAGATCTTCGACCCGCCAAGCGTCGAAGTCGGCCATCAGGTCGGCCGTTTCGGCGGACAGGTAGTCGATGACCTCGGCTCCGGCGCGGTCAGGCGTCAGCCCGCCGATACTGCGTCGTCGGTGACGCAGGACTCTGCGGTGCAATCGGTAGAGTTCGCTCAGGTGCGCCCGCACTCGACTGAGGGCTTCGACGAAGTCAGTGTCCTCCTCGTCCGGCATTGCGTCGGACAAGGCGCGAAGCGTCGAGATCTGCCCCTGCAAGAGGGCGTCATGCGGAAACAGGTCGACCAGTTGGTCTAGCGAATGGTCGAGATAGAGCGCGTTGTCAGGCGTCAGGCTGGCGACGATCTCCGCCAAGGCTTGGCGACTCTCAATCCGCGCCCGCAGTGCTGGTTCATCGTCCAACCCGTAGGTCTGCGGGTCGAGCAGGTGGAGCATCTCGAGGAAGCCGCGGGTGTTGTGCAGCGCCGGCGTCGCGGAGAGCAACAGCACGCGATCAAGGCGAGCGGCAGCGGCGGCTACGTGATCGAAGAGGCTCGCATGACTCCCCTCGCCCTCGCGCCGCAGATGGTGCGCTTCATCGATGACCAGCATGGTCGCACTCGCTAAATGGAGAAGGACCTGCTGCTCCTGGTCGAGCGAGAGCACGTGCAGAGACGAATCGAGCCGCTCGCCCAGGAAGAACTTCGTCGCCAGTTCGGCACGCCACTGAGGTGCCAAGGCGGCGGGTGCGAGCACCACGACGTGGGTCTCTTCACCCCCATCCAAAAAGCATTGGCGGATCAGGATGCCGGCTTCGATGGTCTTTCCGAGCCCCACCTCGTCGGCCAGGAGATAGCGCTGGATCGGGTCCTGCAGCACGCGCCGCACGACCTCGACCTGGTGCGCCTCGAGTTCGATGGCCGATGACAGCAGCGCCGACATACCCTTGGAGGCGCCGCGTTGGGCCACAACCGAGCACACAAAAGCGCTTCGCGCATCGGCGAAGCGCGGGGTTTCGGTGATCTTGGCCGCCAGGAACGGGGTCGGATCGGCAACAGGCTCGCCGCAGCGCACAAACACATTCGCCACCGGAAACATAGCGCTTTGGCCATTGGAAAACTTGACGAATTGCGAATCGCCATGGTCGTCAATCAAGCGCCCGATGCGCCAAGCCTGCAGCCGTTCATTGAAGTGATAGAGGCGCGTCTGTTCCGGCAAGGTGATCGGATCGACCAGCGTTGGGTCGACCTCTTCCACCCGTGGCGGCAAGGTCGGCGCACTGAAGAATTCAACCGAGACGCGGTCTCCGACGCGGCCAATGAGCTTCGCCAATCCGCGCGCGACGCCATTTGAAGTCCTGACGCTTACGAACATGCGGCTCCCATGCCGCCTTGCGTAACTCCGTGATCGTCGATGGCCACATCACCCGCGAACGCGACCAGTCCGACCAACTGTGCGCGACACAGTGATGGATTATGAACGTTGTACAATTCGCTCCCCTACAGCCCAGGCGTTGCCCGCGTCTGTAGTCCGCGCACAAGGGGGGTGCCGATATGCAGGGTCATTCGGTTATCCGTGGCGTTGGTGCAGGGGGTTGGGCGCGGCACGTGATTGTTCCAATCTACACGGCGTCGGCCAATTCGTGACGCGATAGCGGGTGCGCGGGATGCGATAGTATCGGGCGGCGTTGCGATTGAAGGGCATGGGACCGAGTAGCCCAGTTCGTCAGGCCAGACCATCCGCCCACCTCCATACACCATCTGTAGACGCCCCCGTTCGGGCAAGAAGGAAGCTTCAGGAGCGGCACCTAAACTCCCATCATGCGCAGCAGGCTAGAGTTGCAGGCATGATTGGTGGCGGAATTGCCTCCTGTGCTCTACGTGGTGAGTGGAGCATGGAAGGACAAACTCAAAATTGGCTGGCTGTCGAGGCTCATTAGCATAATGTGATTATCAGCCATGCGCTTCGGTTATGATAGTGCCCAGCCCGGTATGGAACATCAAAGATTGTTATCCTGCTTCGTTGTGGCTACGCTTTGGTGGCAAGGGCTTGTGCGTTCTGAATAACATGCCCATTGGAGCGGCCCCGATTGAGCTACCGAGTAGGCTCCAACTCTGAGCGTCACTCGAACGGGTTCTTGACCGTCTTTGGAGCGACCGGCGGTGGCACCGCGTCTGGCAGCGACGGGTCAGCTTCCAGGATCTGGATGGCCTGGTCCAGTAGTGCCGCCAGGGCACGCGCATGGGCGAGGCCCTGCTTGTCGCGCGTCAAATCAAGCGATCCATAAAGGGCGATGCGCTCCAGGCCACTCTCGATGGTCAGCTCACCCACCGAAATGGAAGCGGCGTCGTCAGCGAACGGCTTGAGCTTGGTCATGGGACCTCCTGGCGGCGTGGACGCCCGCGACCATAGGGGCTCGCCTTGGCGCGGCAGCGCCATCGCCGTTTGCTTCACGCCGTCCGGCAGCGCCGGGAACGGGTCGATGCCGACCGTGCCAGCCAGCGTCGCGACGGACATGGTTCCGCACCGCGGCGCGGCGGCGTTGCTGCAGACGTAAGCGCCCGTGCCGCCTGACCGCGGATCATGAATGGCCTTACACGTTGCGGACGGGACCAGCACGGCGTCAGGGCCGATCGTTTCCAATGCCTGCCCCTGGAACGCCGGCCCGGTCACCACGAACAACTCGCCGCGGCGCTGCGCCAGGTGCCGGACCGCCGTCTCATGCCGGCCCACACGCCGCGGTTCAGCTCGGCTGCCTGCGGCACCATATTGGCGAGCGAGAAGGTCTGTTGCTGACTTTGCGCATCCGGCATGTCGCCCGAGGGCGTCATATGCCCGCGGTCGTACCCGGACCGGCGGTAGTCCTCAAGCCGCGCCTGATCGCCTGGCGGCAGCCGGTCCTCCACATGGAACTGACCCTCACGGGGCGTCTCGCGCGCTGCGTCCAGGCTCGCCGCGGTCGGATGCTCGGCGGACCAGAGCGCGCCACCGGTGACGCCGGACGCGAGCACGGCATATGCATCGTTGCACAGCAACGTGGTGCGCTGTCCCAGTTTGGGATTGAGCAGCGCCGGCGGCTGCCCACCGGCGAAGAACTGCGGACACGCCGGCACTTGAGCGAAGGCGAGGGCAGGGGCCGCGAGGAGCGCCGAGACGAGAAGAAGGCGAACGAACATGCCGGCAGGCATAACAGGCGGCGGCACGGCTGGCGAACGCCGCGCCTGTATCCGCACAAGGATGCAACGGCTGCAGCACTTGGAATTACGGCCTGTTAGCGTCTGAACTTTTCGCCTGCCGGTGCATTGTCCTGCCTTTTGGTGGGCTGGATGCTGACGGATGCGCAATGGGCGGTGCTGGACCCGTTGATAGAAGCGGTTCGCCCGCCTGCCAAGGTGCCGCCCCAGCATCTACGGCGCACGATCAGCGCAATCCCGCGCAAATCCTCCGGATTTCGCTGTGGCGGCACGACAACGGCGCCAAGTGGCGCGCGGTGCCGGCCGAACTCGGACCATGGTGGATGGCGGCACAGACCTTCATCCGTTGGTCCCGTCTCCATGTTTGGGAACGCCTGCTGACGCTGGTCCCGGAACAGGGCGTGCAGCTTGGAATGACCTTTCTCGACGGCACCAGCATCCCAGCCGCAAACGCTACGCGTTTCGGCGAGCGCACCAGAAGGCGGCCGGGGCGGCCAAAACGGCGGCACTTCAGCGCAACGAGACCATCGTGAGGCCAGGCGCCTTCGCTTCGCGAAACGCCGACTTGGCCGGTCTCGTGGCGGCTATGGCACCAAGGCCTGCGTGATCACCGACGCGATCGGCCGGGCCGTGGCCTTCGTCCTGGCGCCGGGGCAGGCGCACGAACCACCGCATGCCGTGGCGCTGCTCGACCAACTGCCGGACGTGCCCGGCTGGGTGGTCGCTGATCGCGGCTACAGCAGCCACGGCTTCCGCGAGCACATCTGGAACCTGGGCGCACGGCCCGCGATCCCGCCCAAGCGGAACGAGACGCCCGTAGCCTGCCCGGACTGGATCTACACGCACCGCAACCAGGTCGAGCGGCTCTGGGCCAGGCTCAAAGAATGGCGCGCGGTCGCCACGCACTACGAGAGGACCGCAAACTCCTTCATGGGCGTTCTCTGCATGGCCGCAGCCATCGATTGGATCAAAGGCTAACAGGCC